>NZ_JBRREF010000008.1:0-95058 GCF_056760135.1 Stenotrophomonas sp. STEN023
CCCCCCCCCCCCCCCCCCCCCCCCCCCCCCCCCCCGCGCGCCCCGGCGCCCCCGCCCCCCCCCCCCCCCCCCCCCCCCCCCCCCCCCCCCCCCCCCCCCCCCCCCCCCCCCCCCCCCCCCCCCACTACAGGGTGCTGCGTCAGATCAGCGACTTGACCCGATACAAGGCTTCCAAGGCCTGCTTCGGGGTCAGCTCATCCGGATCAATCGCCTGCAGCGCATCCAGTGCTGCTGAGCTCGGCGCGGCAAACAGACCAAACTGCTGCGGCGCATCCAAAGCCTGCGGTGCCATCGCAGCACTCTGGGTTTCACCACCACGCTGTTCCAGCTCCGCCAGACGGCGACGCGCCTGGGCGACGGTGGACTTGGGCAGGCCAGCCAAGGCCGCCACCTGCAAACCAAAACTGCGGTTGGCGGGGCCATCCTTCACTGCATGCATGAACACCAGCGTGTCGCCGTGTTCCACCGCATCCAGATGCACGTTGGCGATGCCGCTGGCGCCGCCTTCATGGCTTTCGTCCGCCAATGCGGTCAGTTCGAAGTAGTGAGTGGCGAACAAGGTGTAGCAGCGGTTCTGGTAGGCCAGATGGCGCGCGACCGCATCGGCCAGAGCGAGGCCGTCGTAGGTCGAGGTGCCGCGGCCGATTTCGTCCATCAATACCAGCGAGTGTTCGGTGGCGTGGTGCAGGATGTAGCTGGTTTCGGCCATCTCAACCATGAAGGTCGATTGGCCCTTGGCCAGATCGTCGCCAGCGCCGATGCGGGTCAGGATGCGGTCGATCGGGCCGATCACTGCGCGGCTGGCCGGCACGAAGCTGCCGATATGGGCGAGCAGCACGATCAGCGCGTTCTGCCGCATGTAGGTGGACTTACCGCCCATGTTCGGACCGGTGATGACCAGCATGCGGCGGTCCGGGTGCAGGTCCAGGTCATTGGGCTCGAACGGGGTATCGCGTACCGCCTCGACCACCGGGTGGCGACCGCGTTCGATGCGCAGGCAGGCTTCTTCCTGCAGCTCCGGCTGTGCCCAGTCCAGCGCCTGTGCGCGCTCGGCGAATGCAGCCAGCACGTCGAGTTCGCTCAAGGCGCCGGCACAGCGTTTCAGCGGTTCCAGATGCTGGCCAACGATATCGAGTAGACCTTCGTACAACAGTTTTTCGCGGCTGAGCGAGCGCTCGCGGGCCGACAGCACCTTGTCCTCGAAGTTCTTCAACTCCTCGGTGATGTAGCGCTCGGCATTGGTCAGGGTCTGGCGGCGGGTGTAGTGCACCGGCGCCTTGTCGGACTGGCCCTTGCTGATCTCGATGTAATAGCCATGCACGCGGTTGTAGCCGACCTTCAAGGTGGCAATGCCGCTGGCCTGGCGCTCGCGTGCTTCAAGGTCGATCAGGAACTGGTCGGCGTGGGTGGACAGGCGGCGCAGTTCGTCGAGCTCGGCGTCATAGCCTTCGGCGATCACGCCGCCATCGGACAACTTCAGCGGCGGCTGTTCGGCGATGGCGCTGGCCAGCAGATGTGCGCTTTCGTCGTGCGAGCCAAGCTCGGCACGCAGCTGCTGCAGGCGCGGTGAATCCAGCGTATCCAGTTGCGCGGTGATGGCAGGCAGTAAACCCAGGCCATCACGCAGGGTGGAGAAGTCGCGCGGCCGTGCCGAGCGCAGCGCCATGCGGGTGAGGATGCGTTCGATGTCGCCGAGTGCGCGGAAGCTGTCGCGCAGGTCGGCATCGGTGCCGCGGTCGATCAGCGTGGCCACCGCATGATGGCGCTGTTGCAGCACGTTACGCAGGCGCAGCGGGCGGTGCAGCCAGCGTCGCAGCAGGCGTCCGCCCATCGGCGAGACAGTGCTGTCGAGCACGCCGAGCAAGGTGTTGCGGGTGTCGCCATCAACGCGCGTATCCAGTTCCAGATGACGGCGGGTGGCGGCGTTCATCGCGATCGCTTCGCCGGCGTTCTCCATGGCGATGGAGGTCAGGTGCGGCAGGCGCTGTTTCTGGGTTTCCTCGACATAGCCGAGCAGGGCACCGGCAGCGCCGGTGGCGCGCGGCTTGTCGTCGATGCCGAAACCGCTGAGGTCGTGCAATTTGAAGAAGTTTAGCAGGTGGCGGCGGCCACTGTCGGCATCGAACAGCCACGGCGCGCGGCAACGCACGCCATTGCGATGGCGCAGGAACTCGGGCCAGTTCTCCTCGTCCGGGACCAGCAGCTCGGCCGGTTCCAGCCGGGCCAGCTCGGCCTCCAGCGCGTCGTCGGTATCGACTTCGTTGACCAGGAAACGACCACCGGCCAGATCGGCCCAGGCAAGACCATAGCCGGCCTTGCTGCGCGACAGCGCCATCAGCAAGGTGTCGCGGCGCTCGTCCAACAGCGCTTCGTCGGTGACCGTGCCGGGCGTGACCACGCGCACCACCTTGCGCTCGACCAGGCCCTTGGCCAGCGCCGGGTCACCGATCTGCTCGCAGATCGCCACCGATTCGCCGACCGCCACCAGCCGTGCCAGGTAGCCTTCGAAGGCGTGTACCGGCACGCCAGCCATTGGGATCGGCGCGCCGCCGGAGCTGCCGCGCTGGGTCAGGGTGATATCGAGCAGGCGCGCGGCCTTGCGCGCGTCGTCATAGAACAGTTCGTAGAAATCGCCCATCCGGAAGAACAGCAGCAGGTCCGGGTACTCGGACTTTGCTGCGAAGAACTGCTTCATTAAAGGCGTGTGTTCTGCGCCACCCTTGCTGGACTTGCTTGTTTTATTGGAATCAGTGGCTTGCAAAATAATCTGCCTCGGTTTGTAGCGGTCGATACCGGCCAGAAACGGCGAGTAACGGGGTTTTTTGTTGCGATCATGTTGCGACGGGTTCCGGTTGAGGCCAGAATCCTGTTGCGACGACAAGGATCGGGGTTTCGGCGATGGCCAACGGTGTTGCGACGAAGGCAGGTGCCCGCCGAGCGGGCTTCAAGTTTAGTCTGACCCACGCGCAGGTGATGCAGCTTTCCACCAGCGTCGTGCCGGAGGTCGTTGGGGGCGGGCGGATCAAGTTGGTTTCCCGTCCCAAGGCCGACCTGGGCAAGCCCTACCGGATCGTGGACGCCAGTCAGGGCGCCCCCGTGGGTTTCGGCTTCTACGTGGGCAAGACGAAGGTGACCTACGAGATGGTCCGCCGCGGCCCCAACGGGGTGCGCCGCTTCGCCTTGGGCAACGTGACGGACATGGGCCTGGCCGAGGCCCACGAAAAAGCGCGGGAGCAGGTGGCGATTCTGCTGAGCACGGGCGAGAACCCCAAGGTCCACCAGGCCAAGGCTAGGGAGGCAGCCCAGAGCATCAAACGGCTGGCAAACATCACCGTTCGCGAGTGCATGGATGCCTACCTGGCGGACATGGAAGAGCGAATGGCGTTGGGGCAGGTCAAGCCGAACAGCGTGGAGGCCTACCGGGACAGCATCGCGCGGTTGGACAGGCCGGAGGTGGCCATGGCCGACCGGGTCGTCAAGGAGCTGCGCGAGAAGGACATCACGGCCGCCTACAGTAAGATGCGGAGGAGTGCCATGGAACGCTCCAACCGCGTCCCCACTCACATGAAAGCCGTCCTCAAGGGCTATGAGGACTGGGCGGAGCTCGACACCGCCAAGCTCGAATCGTTGGGCATCACGGGCAAATACATCCAGCGGGTGAAAGCCGCCGGGGTGGCCGCGGCAGAGCACACCTTCACCGACGCCTACCGGGGCGTGAAGCACATACTGCGCAAGGAGCTGGAGTTGGCCAGCATCGAGGGGCGTCCCCTCGTTCTGTCCTTTAACCCGTTCTCAGTCGTCTTCAGCAAGAAGCTGGTGCGAGGCGCGAGGGAACTGCGGAAACACTACGAACGGGCTGAAGTCCGTAATCCTCTCGATGACAACAGCCTCCCCAAGGTGCTCAAGGCAATTGTGGCCCGACGAGACGAGCAGGGTGGTCACAATGCCGCCGCTTCGGACTATCTGCTGCTGACGCTGCTCTGGGGATCGCGCCGCAGCGAAGCGGTGCAACTGCGCTGGTTCGATCGCTGTTCCAAGGGCGAGCTGTCCCAGCGTGAAGTTTCCTGGGTCTGGCTGGGTGCAGCGGATGCGGTGAATCCCTACACCGGCCGAACCGGCCCGCAGGTGTTCATGAGCGACACCAAATCGGGCGAGAGCCGATTCTTGCCCGTGACCTACTTTGCGGAGCGGATCCTGCGCCGTCGCTTCGAAGGCCGTTTGGACGACACCACGGCCAAGAAGGAATTAGCCGCCGCTCGGCAACTGCTGGAGTCAGCGCGCAAGAGTGGTGCGAGCAAGGCCGTGATCGCGGGGCTCCAGGAGGCCGTGGAAAAGGCGGAGCTAGAGGTTCAGCGAACGAAATATGTGTTTCCCGCCCGCTCCAGCCGAAGCAAGTCCGGGCACTACTCCGATAGCAAGTCGATCCTGGCCAATGTGCGCCGGGATGCCGGGCTCATTGACCTTCGGGACGAAGTCGACCAAGGCCTGACCACCCACGATCTGCGCCGGACCTTAGGACGCTACGCCGGCCTCCACCTGGGAGACAGCCGGGTGGTCTCCCAGATGCTCCACCACCACGTGTCACAGCCGGACGATAAGGGCATGTCGGATGTGAGCTTGCGTTACACCGACCAGGAGTGGAAGCGTCTGCGCGAGGCGTTCTCCGAGGTGGAGGAGTTGATGGTCGCCAGTAGCCCCCGGGTCTGGAACCGGCTCAAGGGCGTGGACAAGCCCCGGCTGGACGAGTCGCGGGACGAACCGGTTACCATCTTTGCTCCCCGCAACCAGATCACGGCGCTGGATGACGATTGAACTTCAACGCACCGAAGAACAATACCTGGCGCTGCAGGCCACGGCGGTAGACCGGGAGTTGGAACGGGCCGCGGCTGGCCTGCCGCCTCCTACGGTGAGCACCAAGGCCGCGGCCAAGTTCCTGGGCGTCCACTTCGATACCCTGGGTGAATGGCGGCGGCGCTCGCCCCCACTGGGTCCTCCCTTCCAGAAAGGGGCGGGGCAGGTTGGGGGTGGGCTGAACCAGCACGTGCGCTACCTCTACAGCGACCTGGTGGAGTGGCAGCAGGCCCGTATTGGCAAGTCACCGAAAGAACGCCGCCTGCAGAACGACCTGGATCTGGCGCAGCAGCGCGTGCGCGAGCTGGAACTGGAGCTTTCCCTCCGCCAGGCAAAGGAAGAACTGGCCAAGCTCCAGAAGAAGCTGGGCCGCATCGCGAACCTGGCCACCCTTTCGGACGTGGCGGTGGTCTCGCACGACTGGGCGCTGCTTGGGGATCGCATTGCGGGCCATGTCCTGGCCGTGGACGACGCCACGCTCGCTCAGGCCTTGGCCGAGGGCGGAGTATGGGAGGGCACAGTAGAAGATGCCTTGGGCCAGCCGTGGATCAACACCGAGAGCCGACAGCCCTACCAGGACGCGTTCCTGGGCGTCCTCGCCGCAACCCAGCATGCCATCGAGGCGGCGCGGTCGCGCCAGCGTGCCAGTGACCTGGAAGAGCGGTTGAGCGGCAATGTGGTGGAAGGCAACGCGGTCCGGCCGTTTGAGAAAGGGAGCGGTCGGCTTTGAGCACTCGCGAAAATGACCTCATGGGTGGACGGCCTGGCCGTCCGCCTAAGGCGCCTGGCCCCCTTGCGTTGACCGTCACCGAAGAAGAAGAGCTGGCCAAAGCGAAAGCAGGCGCGCGCGAATGGGTGGGGCCAGGGGTCGCGGCCTACATGCTGGGCATCTCCAAGGATGCACTGAAGAAACGTCGTCAACGCAACGAAGGGTTGATCCCGGAGCATCGGCAAGCGAAAAGCAATCGCCAGGGCGCGCAATACCGGTGGTCATCGGTGGTGCGATGCGCCGGTGCCGAACGCATTCAATCCGACGTCTTGGCTCAGCGCCTGGAGGACATCGTGGCCGCGCTGAAGAAACGTGGCCTTGAAGGCCTGGAGCAGGACCTTCCCTGGGCCTACAACTCCGCCGATCGCCTGGTGGGATTTGCGTCGCTTCATCCCCAACTGCCAGCGCGTGCCCTCACGGTTATTGAAGCCCTTGATGCCCCGTGGGTCAGCAGTGAGGCGCGCCAACCATTCCACGACTGGGCCATGGGCGTCCTTCAGGCCTCCGCCGAACGCGCCGTTCAAGCCGCCGGCTAATTCCCACATCCCGATCTTTTTTAACGGGAAACGCTCAAGCGAAGCGCACCAATGCTTCCCGGCCGTTATCGGGACAGTTGTCCCGATAAAGCGGCGTTTTCGCGTGGAAGGCCTACAGGCTCAGAACTGCAATCTCGTGTCCGTTCCGATCGGGAACGACATGCGAGATCGACATGCAGTCCAACGTTCTTCAGTTCAAACCGGAATTGCGCCACAAGCGCCTCTCAGCGCCCAAGGCCACCCGGCTCACCATCACTTGCTACAAGGCCTGCGACAAGGACCACTCGACCGTCGATTGGTATACCCCGCCGGCCATCGTGGAGGCGCTGGGCGGACCGGAAGGATTTGACCTTGATCCTTGCACGCCGGAAGACCCCTCACGGCTGCCGGCACGCACGGCCCGTCGGATGATCACGCCCAGCCAGGATGGCTTGACCACACCGTGGTGGCCGCGAGCCTTCGTGTGGTTGAACCCGCCCTACGGCAAGGGGATGGACAAGTGGATGGCCAAGCTGGCCAACCATCCCGGTGGCGGCGTCGCGCTGGTGCCGGCGCACATGGATCCGGCATGGATGCACGAGTTCGTGCTCAACCACCCCAACACCACCGCGATCCTCCTCACCCGTGGCCGCCTGAAGTTCATGCGTCCCGATGGAAGCACTGGCACGGCGGCGCCGACTGGTTCGGTGTTCGTGGCCTACGGCCAGCGTGCTGCACGCAATCTCAAGCAGGCGCAGGCGAGTGATGTGCTGCGCGGGAAGTTCTTTGCCATCCAGCGGGTGACGAAGGTGGCTTATGCCAACCAGCGGAGTGCCAACGATGAGTGATCAGGCGCAAGGGGTCGTGCATCTTCTTGTCCGGGAACGTTGGTGGAGATTGTGGGCTTGGAACCGCATAAGGCGGCGAAGGTGGCAGGAGAGCGCAGATGCTGGTCTTCCCCTTAGCCAGCAGCAGACGTTAGCCAGCAGGGAAGCCAGCAGTGCAAAGTGCTTGATTCCTAAATGCTTTGCATCGCCAAGGAGGGCGTTGCTGGCCTGCTGGCCCAAACTTCCGACTCCTCCATGCACTGAAAATTATTCCTAACAGTCTCAGCATTTTTTCAGCATTTGAAATCGATTCAATTTTGACCCAGCAGCCCAGCAGAGGGGTTTCTCTGAGCTGCAAAGCATGTGGATTCAAGAGGTTGCAGCTGCTGGTTTTCCTGCTGGTCTTCGATCTCTGCTGGCTAATGGAAAGCCAGCAGCACGAGGAAAGCCAGCACTCGCATTGTTAGGAATATTTGCGTGAAGAGGCCGCAGATTTTGCTTTTAGTCAGAAGTTGGGGCTTGCGGAAGTTTCAACGCGTGGTTGATTGGAAGTGTCCCCCAGGTGGGACACGCCAAAACCCTCAACCTCTCGGAGCTGTCACCGTGAACACCGTTCCCCAGCCATCGACCCCAGCGTCTTACAGCATTCGAGCGAGCGTAAAGAAGCACGTTCGCATCAAGCGTCCGCTGGCAGAGCGCCTTCGTCGTGCGGCGGAGGAAGAAGAAATGACGGAGAGCGAATTCATCCGGCGCGTGCTGGAAAAAGCGCTCCCCCGCGCAGCGTAACCCTTCCCCCAAAACAGCAAACCCCCACCGGCCAGGGTGAGGGTTTGAAAGGAACCACAACATGTCTACCAACAATTTGTCTCCGAATGGGGATGCTGTCAACCCTCCGTCCGCCGATTCGTCCAACGTCGTGCCTTTCGATGCGACTCGCTTCCTCGGTGCTGACGCGTCGCAAAGGAAGCAGAAGATCCAGGTCGAAGAGGACAAGCAGCTCTACCGCCACTCGGTCGATCGAGAGGGGCAGCGCAAGCCACCGTCTCTCCCCATCCTTTTTGCCCGCCGCACCACCGAATGCGTCGATCGTTTGTGGGCGTGCCAAGCCACCAGCGGGACGGGCGAGATCGTCCACCACTGGAACGGCACCTACTGGCAGGCGATCAGCGATGCGGAAGGCGTGGGCGTGGCATCCGACTGGATCGACCGCAACGCCGATTTTGCCGGCAGCCCCAAGCTCGCCAAGGACTGCTGGGACATGGCTGCCCTGCGGCTGCGCCAGAAAAACCCCATGCCGACCCAAGCCAAGCGGGCCATCGTGCCGGTGGCCGATGGCTACGTGGAAATCCTCCGTGATGGCTTCCACGTGCTCGCACCCGACCCGGCCTTGGGCATGACACACGCGGTCAAAGTGGCGTGTGGTGGCAAGGAGGGCCAAGCCTACAAGCCTAAGACCTTGCCGGCTGACTCGCGCTTTGCCAAGTTCCTCAGCCAGGCCCACGACGACCCTAACGTGATCGCGTTGCTGCAAGAGCAGTGCGGCATGACCCTGTTGCCGGGCGTCTACAGTCAGGCCGCCTGGTGGCACGGTGTCGCAGGATCCGGAAAATCCACCCTGGCGGAAATCGTGGAAGCCATGCATCGCCAGGTGGCGCGCTGCAACCTGGAAACCCTGGGCGACCGCTTCAGCCTTGAACCCCTCATCGGTGCCAGCCTCATCCTGGTGGACGAAGTGGAGTGCGAGAAGTGGGCCGAAGGCCGGTTCAAGACCATGGTGTCTGGCAATGGCATTGGCATCGACCGCAAGAACCAGAAGCAGCTGGCGAGCTACCACTCCACGGCGAAGTGGATCATCACGTCCAACTCGGCGCCTTTCATCCGGGACAAGAGCAACGGTGTGTGGCGCCGCCTGACCGTGGTCCACTGGAAAAAGGCGGTGCCCCAGCACGAGCACGACCCTGACCTGGTCAAGAAGATCCTGGCCGAGGAAGGGCAGCTGGTGCTGGATTGGATGCTCGAAGGCGCCCGCCGCATCGTGGCCCGTGGCCGCGCTCTGTCGGAGAATGATGCGGACATGCCTGAGGCAGTGCGCGCCGCCAAGCTGGCCGCCCGCCACGGCAGTGACCAGGTCATGGCCTGGGCGCAAGCCGAGCGCGTGGTGCGTGTGGAAACCGACGAATGCACGCTGCCGATGCGCGAGGTCTACGAGAACTACAAGAACTGGGGCTACCGCCAAGGGCTGGCCGACATCGATCTCCTCACCGGTCGCCAGTTCTGGCGTGGCCTGAAGGAGATGGGCCTGGACGACGGGGTGCGCTCCAACCGCCGCGTCAACGGCAAGCAGGAAGAATGCGTTCGGTTGCGGATCAACGGAGCGGTCTTGCAGGCCGCTGTCACCAAACCCTCCGCCAGCGTCACCGTGATGCCGGTTCCGGGCGTGGGTCCCACCATCTGTGGCCCCTGGGGAACCGACCCTAAGCTCAGTGAGAGAAAGAAGGGCGAGCACCAGCAAGCCCTGGAAAGGAAGTGGGATGCATTGAGCACGGACGAGCGGAGCAGGGAGCTTGCCATGCTCTACGGTCAAGCGCTGATCGAAGACGCCACCCATGAGGAACGCCGGAAGATCGATGCCGCGGTGCATCGGCTCTTCTACCCCGAGGTGGCCGAGGACGAAACGTCAGTGGCATCCGTTGAAGTGGAGGCGCCATGACAATTTCCCCTGACCTTCAACCCCTCCTAGCCCTGGCCGCCAATCAGGGTGACTTCGATGAATGCCGCCGGCTGCTGGCAGCGGGCGCCGATCCCGCCTTCGCTGATGCTGACAAGTTCACCCCGCTGCACGAGGCGGCTCAAGGAGGTCATCCGGCCGTGTGCGCCTTGCTCATCGAAGCGGGCGCCCCACTGGACGCGGTCGACAAGACGAACAACACGCCTCTTCACGAAGCCGCACGGTTCAACCATCCCGACGTGGTGCGCACCTTGGTGAAGGCAGGGGCAGAGCTGGAGCGTCCAGCCTTCGAAAGTCGGACTCCGCTGTGCCAGGCCGCGCTCTACGGGTCAAAAGATGCACTGGAGGCCTTGATCGACGTCGGCGCCGACGTGAACGCCCGAATCGAACACGTCACCAGCAGGAGCGAGTCCGGCAAGAAGCTGGGCTATCTGAAGCTCGACATCGGTGTGGCGGTTGAGACCAAGTTCAGCGGCACGACGGCGCTTCACCTCGCCGCTCAAGCCGGAACGAACTGCTCAACGCCCAACCGTCCGGACCACCTTGGGTGCGCCGAACGCTTGCTGGCCGCAGGGGCCGACGTGGGCGCCAAGGATCGAACCACGGAAACGCTGAAGAACCTGTTTCCCACCGGGGACGTGCTTCATTCGGCTACCGCTCTGATCCCCCTCAACTACGCCGGCACGCTGGACATGGCCAAGCTGCTCGTCGCTCACGGTTCCCCGTTGAACGCCTCCCACTCACCCTTCGCCAGCGCAGTGGGTGTGCTCAAGGGCCAGCAAGGCATGGACATCGCGGCCTTTCTGTTGAACCAAGGCTATGAGCCGAACGACCGCGATCGGGTGGTCATGGCGAAGGCGGCCGTGGAAGAGGGGGCGGTCCACCATCGGGCCCACGAGATGCGCGCCACCGAACGGCAGCAGCACTTGGAAGAACGGTTGAACCAGGCCCCCCCCGCGGCTCCCCATGCAAGCAGCCCCTCCACGCCTTCCATGGTGATCGCCGGTGCCGTCTGGAACGCCCGTGACGACGTCCAGGGCGAGCTAGTCGCTGCTCAGCAAGCCCCCCGTCAGCGGCTGCGTTTGTAACCGGGGCTTGCCAAAATCCGACGCCGTCGCATGCTGAAGCCATGGACCATTCCGACGCCCTCCACGTAACCGCCCTCGACCACCAGGACGCCCTGGCAGCGTCCCCCCGTTTCGTGGTCCTGAAGACCCCCAACGGCATCCGCCTCCAGTTGCAGGACGACGACGGTAACCCGGACACCCGGCTGACCATCGACCGAGCGATGGCATTGCTGGAGAGTGCGTTGGAGCAAGGCCGAGCCGTTACCCTCCACGATTAACCCACCTGCCACCAGCCGCACCGCCGACAGGGTGCCTCTTCCTCCCCGGAGATCCCTGTCGTGTCCGATTCAGCCAGCGAAAGCTTCCTCCAGCGCCACTCGCGCGACGTCGTCGAACGCCTGATCCGCCAGATGGAGGAGGGCACCGGACCCTTTGTCCAGCCCTGGGATGCCCGCATGGATCTGGGGCTGCCGATGAACCCCACGACCGGTAAGACCTACAAAGGCGGCAATCTCCTGCATCTCTGGGCCCTGCAGACCGCCTGGGACGTGAGGGACAACCGGTGGATGACCTACAAGCAGGCCACGGCCGTCGGTGCGCAGGTCCGCAAGGGCGAGAAGGCCAGCGTCATCGAGTTCTGGGACTGGTCACCGGTCGAAGAAGCCAAGAAGAGTGGCGACCCCGAGCTCATTGCCAAGGCGCACCCCAAGGTGTTCTTCCCCCGGGTGTTCAACGCCTCTCAGATCGACGGGTTGCCGGAACTGGTCCTGCCGGAGCAGCGGCCCGAGCCGGAAATCCACCAGGCGTGCGAGAAGGTCATCCAGGACAGTGGGGCCAAGATCCACCACGACGGGGGCAACCAGGCGTTCTACCGCCCAATGACCGACAGCATCCACTTGCCCGAACGGAATGCGTTTCACCACGCCAGTGGCTACTACGCTACCGCCCTCCACGAACTGGGCCACTGGACCGGCTTCCCCTCACGCTTGAATCGTCCCATGAAGGGCGGCTTCGGCTCCGTGGACTACGCCAAGGAAGAACTGGTGGCGGAGGTCTCCAGCATGCTGATGGGCGAGCGCCTAGGCATCGGCCACGACCCCACCCAGCACGCGGCCTACATCCAACACTGGATCCAGATCCTCCGCAACGATCCCCGGGAGCTCTTCCGCGCCGCGGCAGCAGCCGAACGGGTGGTGGAGTTCCTGAAGGTCCCTGAGCTCGTCCACGAACCGCTCCCGAAGATGGAGCAGGAGCGGCAGCCGGTCGTGGCCAACCAGCAGGAACTTGAAAAACCTAACGTCGAAATGGCTCGCACCAATGGGCGGGCGCGGACCAAGAAGCGGGAACACGTGATGGTGGTCTGACTCCCCCTTGCCAGCTGCCGGTTCTTTGATAGGAGTGGAGTAACCCACTCACAAAGGAGAGCGAATGGCTAGCAAGTTTGGCGCATGGATCATGCTGGCGATGGGCATGGGTGCAACCCCTATGACTCACGCTGGATCGCAGTTTTCTGGCGGGGAAGCGTCGCAGGTCTCCGCGCACCTTGATTTCCAGGTCACTATCCAGCCTTCCTTGAAAGTCCAAATGGCTCTCGTGGGTGATCGAGTCCGAACCCAGGCCGAAACCAGCCCTGGAAGCATGCTGATGCGCCACGCTGCCGATCTACCATTCGAACGATTCTTGCCGCCCTCTCGCCGTGTCCCCACCAGGTGGTCCAGCGATGACTCTGCTCCCATTGCGGGCACACAACCTCGCATTTACACGTTCGTAAGCCCGTAAAAATCCATCTGTTAGAAATATCGATCCCCTTGCGGGTTTCCCAATTCGAGTTATGCATAGGGATACCTACTCACGAAATGGAGGTGTCCTTTGAAGTCCATCGCTCTCGCCATCGCACTGGCCGCCCTCGTCCCCTCGGCCTTTGCTGCCGACAACACCTCCTCACGCCGCTACGGCACCTCCGAAGCCTTGTCCGTTCAGGACGCCCGATTGGGCGAGGTGCTGATGGTGCGTCCTGTCCAGCTCAAGAGCGACAAGAAGGTCAACGCCGGTTCGGCCATCGGAGCCGCGGTGGGCTACGGAGCATCCCGCAAGGTGGACGGTGACTACCGCAACGCCGCCCGTGTGGCCGGTGGTGTCATCGGAGGCGTGGCCGGCACGGCCATCCAGAACGGCTTCTCCGGCCGCCGTGCCGTGGAGATCTACGTGCGTGAGCTCGGCGACAACCGCCAACGTGTGATTGCGATCGTCCAGGACGCCGACTCGGACGTGCGTCAGGGGGATCAGGTGTTCCTGGTGGGGAAGGGCAGCAAGACCCGGGTGGTGCCGATTCCGCGGACAACCATGACTTCGGTTCCCGGTCGCGATGAACTACCTAAGGTGGCCTGTGGGTGGGGTGGGTGCTCGAACAGCAAAGCAGAAGACGGCCCGTGGAATGGAACGACCCTGAGCACCTCTCATCAGGACACTTACTGATGGACGCTCCCACCTATGAAGATGAAATGGAGTCTGTAAAACGACGGCATGAGATCATTCTTGCTGCCATTCGAGAGCTTCATGCGCGGCACCGAGAAGAGCTACATCAGCGTTTCTGGGCGGGGATTTGCGTAGGGACACCAGTGGGCATGCTTGTAATTGGCGTGCTTGCATGGTGTCTGGGTGGGAGGAGCGTATGAGCATCCGCCACCTACTCAATTCATTTCTACGAAAGGAAGCCACACCTCCAGTAACGCTTGAATCTTTCAAGCGTGCGCCCGGGGCAGTGGTGATGGACGAACACGGTTACGTCGGACTGTCGCCCGAGGCGGTGGATCAGATTGAACGCCTGCGAAAGAGCAAGGGGTGGGGTATTCAAGTAGGTTCCGAGCCGGCGACGGCTTGGTGGCAACGTCTTTTCCGGCGGAAGGATACCGCTGCCGGTAATAACGACATGCCATTGAAGTTGAAGGTCGTCCCCATATCGCCTACCCGTCCTTGTCCTTTCGTGCCGGATGCTCCTTCGTCGCCGGGCATGTCGGCCGGCATTCTTCGTCCCATGGTTGGCCGTGGACGCTCGGACCGGTGGCCCCGATGACCATACAAAGGAAAAGCTCCACCTCCCACGGTCTTTCCAGCCCCGGTCCAGTCAACGTGCGAGACGCTTCGGATCTCCTTTTCCTGGCCGACGGGCAGCGCGACCCACTGCTCCAGGCCCTCTACACGGAATCGCTGGTCAACCGCCGGGACGTGGACGCCATCGACCGCCTGCTGGACGCCCACCGATTGGCCTACGGCGAACCGGAGCAGGTGGCCTACGCCATGCTCAGGGACAACCAGCACGATCGACCACTGCCGATGTTGAGCGGCGACGTGATGGTGGATGCGGGCCTGCAGCGCTACCTGGAGGAACACCGCGCATGGAGCCCGGTCACCCTGCGGGAGCGCACTCTGTGCTCGCAGACAGCGGGGAGTGATGCATGAGCCTGTCTGCCTACCGTGTGGCTGTGAACGACATGCGAGCACTGCGGCGCCAAACGTTGGCCAAGGTATTCCGTTCCGGGATGACGGCCATTGAGGCATCGCACGCGCTCGCCATGGAACTGGGCTACAGCTTCACGGACACCACCATTCATTCCGATCTGAAGGCGCTCGGGCTCAAGCCCGAATCGGGCACCGAAAGGGTGAGGGCGATGACCAAGGCTCGCCGAATGGAGGTCAA
Source organism: Stenotrophomonas sp. STEN023 (assembly GCF_056760135.1). Taxonomy (NCBI): domain Bacteria; kingdom Pseudomonadati; phylum Pseudomonadota; class Gammaproteobacteria; order Lysobacterales; family Lysobacteraceae; genus Stenotrophomonas; species Stenotrophomonas sp. STEN023. The sequence goes on from NZ_JBRREF010000008.1 coordinate 14,455, forward strand.
GAAGGGCGTGCTCGCGGGGGAGTCGGTCCAGTCCCTGGCCGAGCGATTGAGGGTCCCTGTTCACACCATCAAAGCCGACTGCCACGTCCTGGTCGAGGCCGGGGATCTCCCCGCCGACATGCTTGCGCGGGGTCGAGTTCAACGTCGCCTGGCCGCGATGACGGCGGACATGGCTCGCTTGGGGCCGGAAGCCCGAGCTGCCTATGAGGCCTTGTGGGAAGCGGTGGCGGACGATCCCTATGGGTTGCCTGGGAGCTCCCCATGAACCTCATTCGTAGCGCCGCGTCCTGGTGGAACTCACGCCATAATCAAGCCATCTTCAGCCCCTCCCTTCAGAAGGCGCTGGATGAACGGCTTCGGGAAATCGCGGAGCGACGGACGTCGAGTGATGGGCTAACGCTTATCCGAAATAAATGGCAGGGCTGGATTCACCGGAGTTGGACTGGCACGGAAGTTCTCCGCCTGATGCTTCTGATCATCCTCGGTTCTTCCCTACTTTTCGCCATAGCCATGTTGGCCGTTCCGTTTCATTTCATGCTCAATAGGTGAGATCGACGAATGATTGCCTTGGCTTGATCTCAGGCCTTGGTTTCGAACTTCCTCGCGTATCGAACCGCTGGCTCCCCCGAGTGGGAATCCTTGATCCGTTCGGCCTCGCCTCCGAGCACGGCTTCGGCCACTTTCAATGAAGCAACGTTCTTCTCGCTCACCACCGCTTCAATGTAGAAAGGTGGGTGGCCGCGAAAACCGTTCTGCATCTCTGCTATGCCCGCCGCAAGGGTGGCCTTGGCCTTCCCTTGATTGCGAAAGGGTTCTGGAACGGCGTAGCCCGCAGCAAGATTTGGATGGCCTTCGATCGTCCCGTTGATGACGAAGCTCACGAACGCCGTCACGATCTGGCCCTCGAGCTGCACGTAGGTGAATCGGGGTTGGCCCTGGGCCTGGTCCACGTGCAGATAGACGTTCGGATCCACTCGTCCACGCTCCAAGCGGAGCTTCCCAGCGGACAGCGCTTCCTGGAATGACACAAGGGCGTTGGTGGGGTCGGTCATCTGTGACAAGGCGGCATCCGTCCATGAGTATGCAGGCCAGCCCATCCTCGCCCTTCCAAGCCAGTTCCTCAAGCCAGCGGCTCGCTTCAATGGTCCACCGGGCAGTGGCCTCTTCTCTGGGAATCCTGGCTCCGCTTGCCTCTCCCGCAAGGGCAGGCCTCCTCCACGGTGTTTCGGCCCTCCGCTGCGCGCCTGACGGTGCTCGCTACCGGGTGCGGGAAGGGCTGATCGCTTCGCCCATCGGTCCCCAGAGGCGCATCCCGCGCCGGTGGAGAAAGCAGATGAAGCGAGCGAACGACATCCGGGCCCAATACCAACTGGCAATGGACGAGGAGGGCATCCTCCTGGCCGCGTCGCAAATCCTGGAGCGCCGCCTGCAGCGCCAAGGCGCCATCACCGACCCCAACGACGCCGCCGACTTCCTCAAGGCCCGCTGCGCCGGCTTGCCGCACGAAGTGTTCGGCGTGGTCTTCCTGGATACCCGCCATCGGATCATCGCGACCGAGCACCTCTTTCAGGGCACCATCGATGGCTGCGAAGTTCACCCCCGCATCGTGGCCAAGCAGGCCTTGGACCACAACGCTGCCGCGGTCATCTTCTTTCACAACCACCCAAGCGGAAACCCGGATCCCAGCAATCTGGACGCGCTGTTCGCGATCTTCGACGACAAGCGCCACCCCTACTACGAGTTGGTCAAGGAAGCCGCGTAGGCGTGATTCATGGCCACGCCATTTGTTGCTATCGTTCAAAGGCCGCCAGGAAGGCGGTCTACAGGGGATTGCCTATGCACCTGAAAAAGCTGGGTCTGGCCGCCGTGCTGTTGGCCGCGTCCACCACCGTTCTCGCCAAGCAAGGAGAGGTCTGCTCTTCGAAGCCCGTGCTCAAGGACGGAACCCTCACCAACGACACCGTGTTCGAGTGCAAGACCGCCGGCTCGCTCACCATCCCGCAGCTCTACGCCCAGGGGTGGCGGGTCATCAGCGTCTTGCCGCAGGCCACCATGGGGACGGACCCGAACACCGGGTTGCCGCAGGCCAGTTTCGCGTGGACGGTCGTGGTCGAGCGCGATTGATCGGAAGGGGCCGGGGATTACTCTAGATTTTGGCCACTATGTGGCCGAAATCTAGACTTATGGGCTATAACCCATGGTTCCTCGTAACGGAGATGCCCCTTGGCCCTGACCACCCTTCAGTCCATCAACGCGGAAATCAAACAGCTGGAAGCCCAGCGTAAGCTGGTCGAGAAGCGCGACGGCGAAGTGCCCAAGGCGCTGGCCGTGCTCCAGAAGTTCGCCAAGGTGTTGAGCCCCGCCCAGCGTCGCCAGGTGGCCAAGCTCATCGGTGAAACGCTCGACGACAAGCCGGCGCGCGCGCCCAAGGCCGCTCCTGCCTCCCGCAAGGGCCGCAAGCTCGGCAAGGTGGCCCCGAAGTATCGACTGCCGTCCGGGGAAACCTGGGCGGGCCGCGGGCTGACCCCCAAGGCGTTTGCCGCGTGGGCGAAGTCCGCCGAGGGCAAGGCCTGGGCCCAGGCCAACCCCGGCGCGAAGTTCCCGCCGGCCAGTGGGGCGATGAAGGCGCCCGCGAAGGCGACCCAGAAGGTGGCCAAGGGGGCGAAGAAGGCAACCGGCAAAGCGGTGAAGAAGCCCGCGAAGAATGCAGCGAAGAAAGCGGCGAAAAAGGCCTGACCGTGCGTGGACTGTTCCCGAAGAGGAAGAGCAAGCTGACGGTGCAGGGCAAGGCTGTTGCAGCGGTGCATGCCCTACTCGACACCGTCGAGGGAAAAATGGACGAGAAGGCTGCAGTGGCCAGGCTCCGGGAGCAGGTGGGGCTCAATTGGTCGTTTCTGACTTGCATGCAGTATCTCTCGGGCAAGGAAGCACTGGCTGCGATTGAGTCGCTGCCCGCCGGTTGGGAAGAGCAAGGGCGAACCAAGCGCCATGCCTTCGCTGCGTCGGTTTTGGCTGCCCACACGGTCGCCAACTTGCGTTCCGACGGCACCATGCTGTGTGCCAGCCACCTGGCAGAGGAGCTGAAGGGGAAGACAGCTGATCAATGGTTGGCTGAACAGAGAGGGGGAGGATAGTGCGCAATCTGCAAGAACAGCTTTTCGACGCGGCCAAATCCGGGCGGGCGGAGGAGATTCGGAAACTCCTCCGTCGGGGCGCGGATCCCAACGTCGCCGTTGAGGTGGAAGACACCTGGTTTGTCGGCGTCGAGATGCCGTTGCATCGATCGGCGCAGCACGGGCACCTGGAAGCTTGTGTGGCGTTGCTCTCTGCTGGCGCCAAGGTGGAGAGCGAAAGCCATTGGCACCATTCGATGGATAAGCCTGGAGATCGGCCGCTGCACGCGGCCTTGCAACAGCAGCACTTGGCGGTAGCCGAGCTGCTGTTGCTTGCCGGTGCCAATGTCAACGCCGCAGGTTACATGGGGGACACGCCTTCCCACGAAGCTTTGATGACCGAAGAACAGATGGCGTTGCTGAAACGGCACGGCGCCGACTTCAACGCGATGAACGATGAGGGCGATACCGTGCTGGCTGCAGCAGTGCGTGGTGGATACGACTATGAGGTGTGCCAGTGGCTGTTGGCCAATGGTGCCGACCCGCACCTGGTAAACCCTGAGACGTTGATGGACGAAGCACCTTCGAAAGACACCTTTGAGCTGGTGGTGCAAGCGCGCGGGGAAACCTTGGGAGACTGGATAGACCTTTGAATGTCGGAGAAGTCCGAGCGGAAACGCGGGGGTTTCCTGACCCCAAGCCGCGCTCCACGCCGATTTTCCGGCCTTGGGCTTCTGTGTATTCTGTCCCCGTCGCCCAAGCCATTGCACCCGCAAAACGCGTAATCAGAACGGAAGCACCGCGGCCGACTTGCTCGCAAGTCAGGCACGGCCGGGAAGGGGGCCGGCGGTAGGGAGATCCCGCCACGAAGCGCAGGAGCGACAGCCCCGGTCAGGCCGGGGCTTTTCAATTGCGGTTGTAGCCGTGTTCGCGCGACAGCAGCACGGATTTCCAGTGGCTTTCCCGCTCGCACAAGTCGTCCTCGGTGGCGGACAGGTCAGCGATTTCCAGGACAGCGAAGCGCAACGCGTGCCGGCGTTCTTCCTTGGCCTCGATGCCGAATTCCTTGCGCAACGCCACGTTGCCGCCGTGCCCATTGGCCGCATACGCGCACCAGCGTCCCCAGATCCCGTCGGCCCCAGAGGCCTTGCCGACGTAGAGCTGGCCGGTGGTCGTGTCGGTGATGACGTAGATTCCCTTCACGGAGGACAAGGCCGCGCGCCATGCCGCGGTTTGCTGGCGCACAACGATGTCCAATTGTGCCTTGGTCAGGTTTACCGCCTTGAATCCTGGGAAGTCTGAGATGGACAGCCGTTCGGCCAACAGCTCAGTCACCGTCAGGTCCTCGGCCAGTGTTTCCCCCTTGGGGTAGGAGTGGCGCTCGGTGTATCGGCTTTCCAGGAAGAGGCGGCCCACCCATTCCTCGCACGAGGACACCCGTTCCAACGTGTAGTAGTAATGAGGCTTGGGATCGCCCTCCTCGACATGGTCAAGGGAGCGGAAAAGACCCGCATAGAGCCAGCGGGTGGGCGAGCCCGCGCTGATCAAGGACACGACAAACTCGCGCTGGAAGTTGCGCTTGCTCTGCCAGCGCTGCCATTCGTCGAACTGACCCTCCAGGAACACGTCCAGTGGGCGCTCGTTGCCGTTGTAGCGCGCCAGGTGGACCTTCGCTTTTTGGGCCTCGAAGGTGGGTTCCCACACCTTGATCAGGTCGAACAATCTCATGGGTGCGAACCTTGGGTATGACGGGCCACGCACGCCGCCGCATGTTCGGCCAGGTGAGCCGGGTTGGGGTGGTTCGCTCGGGACGCCGGCAGACGAAGCGCTTGGCCTTGAAGCGACGCGTAGTCGGTGGCCAAGAGTGCGGGGGCGAGGGCAACCATGTTCTCCTCCGTGATCCAGAGCAACTGGCAATCGAACAGGGTGTGGAGATCGGCGCGAAGCAGCAGGCCGTTGTCCACGCGGTTGGTGTGGTCGCCCTTGTAGGGCAGCACGTGCGCCGCCTCCAGCACTTCCAAGGCCGAACACCCCGTGATGGCACACTGGCGATCGTAGGCGTCGAGCAAGCGGGCGCGAAACAGGGGTTGGCCGCGGCGTTGCGCGACGGCGCGCATGGCCCACACCCGAGCGTCGTGCTCGTTGTCGAGCGGTGGCGCATGGTCGAACGCGTCGGCCTGGCCTTGCGCTTCCGCCCGCGTTTGATCGTCCTGAGGCAACGGCACGACCACCCACTTTCCATCGTCGCCTTTCTGCAGATCCAGGTGGCCATGGACGGCTGGGTTGAACGGCACGTAGCGGGTGCGCCTGGGCGGACCGGCGTCCACGATCTTGAACAGCCGGTCGTGGGGGTGGCCGCGGTCGGTGCGCCAATCGGATCGGCTGTAGTTGTAGTGGGGCCGGCTGGGGGAGTTCACCGTCAGGTGCTCCAGGTTGGCGCGCAAGTCGGCGATGGGGTCGGAAGGAAAGTGGGTCTCCAGCCACTCGCCCACTTCGGCCAGCGTGCCGCCACCCATTGCTTCCACCGCTTCGGCAACCCGCCAATACTTGGCACCGGTCGGGGCGGTGGCCAGCTCGCCGACGTGCTCGAACACCAACACGAAGTGGTCGCCGTCCAGCAACTCCACACGGCCCACCCAGTCGGGGCGGGCCTTGAACGTGTTGCGCGGGGCCTTGTCCGGGTTTCGCTCGCGTTCGGCGCGGTTGTGTTGGGTGGCGACGACGGCGCGCAACCGCAGCCCTTCGCGGTAGGCCACACCGAGGTGCTCCTTGAGCAAGTTCTTGCCCGCGCCGTTCCACCGCGCGAGGGAGTCATCGTAGATCCACCGGCCATCGCGCTCGGCGATGTTGTGCTGCCAGATGCTCACCACCACTTCGCGTGGATCGCCGGTGATCGCGGAAACCGCCCATGCGCGATTGACGAGCTGCGCGCCGTAGCTCTGAAACTCCCGTTCGATACCCATGTATTCCCCCATCCTGTCACTCAAGTATCGCAATGTCCCGGGGTGTCTTCCATCGGCAAAGCGCAGGCCAAACCGTGTGCGAACCGCGGGGCCAAGGCAGCCCTCGTCTGGTTCGGCCATCCTGATTTCGAACGCTGATTCGCCTGGACCTTCCGCCGACTGCAGAGCGAGGCGAGGGCAGGTGGGAAGGGCCATTGCATGGCTCCGTTGGGCGCGGTTGCTTCATCGCGACAGGATCGGTCGCCTCGTCCCTGCGCAAGTGCGTCGCACTCCTCCCCTGCGTTGCGGCCCCTCTGGGCTCCTGCGCTTCCGCTGCGTCGCTGCCGGGGTGCTGCAAGGCCTGAACGGCTCCCTTCACCGGTTCGCGAGCAATCCGCTCGAACCCAAACGGAGAAAGACCATGGCCAAGAAAAACCAGCCCGCCAACGACCGCCTCGATGCCTTGCTGGTCGAGGAATACGAAGTCCAGGGCGAGAAGCGCAGCAACTGGTCGAAGATCGGTGCGGCCTGGCCGCACCAGGACGGCAAGGGTTACCGCCTCGTCCTCAACGCGGTGCCGGTGAACGGCGTGGTGGTCCTGCGCCTGCCCGAACCCAAGGAAGACTAACCGCCACGGGGCCCTTCGGGGCCCCTTTCTTTTTCACTGGGAGAACGCCCATGACGAATATCACCGCGACCTGGCGTGACGCCTTCAACGCCACTCTTCAAGCGCACTTCGCCATCACCATCGGCGACGCTGGACTGACCGACACCGAGCTGTCCCGCTACGCGGATCTGGAACCGAAAGAAGCCGCCCTGCAGTTCGGCGACGACTACGACCTGGACCGGGTCGACCGGGGTTGGCGCTGATACCCACGGGGGGCTTCGGGCCCTCTTCGTTTCCTTGCCTAACTAAGAAGCGAGCGGCGCTTCGCGATTTTCAACTTTAGTCTGCAATGTCCCCTTGCGCATTTGTCGTGCAGATGTATCCCAGAGGTATGACGAGCGAAAGGCGAGCGTCATACACCGACAAACGAAACGCTAGGGGAGAAAAGACATGTTCATCGGTTTCAGAGTGACGCGCCGTTGGGTCGTCAACATCATCGTCGCAGCCATCTTGGCCCGGCTGTTCTTCATGGGAATGGACGGGGTCGATCGCTTCTCCAGCGACTGGAATCGCGTGACCGGCGCGAGCATGCCCGGTTCAAGTGGGGTGCGCGATGTCGTCACTGACATGCGCGCCACCTTGCCCAGCGAGTTGGACGAGTTCGTGGCGCGCGCGGAGGCCGATGCGGACAACAGCCGGTCGCTGCTGGACGTGTTCAAGAGCGTGGCTGGAATGGCTGACGCGTCCACCACCCCTGATCAACCCTTGCCTTACGGCGCCGCCCAACAGATGGAGAGTCCCTATGACCGTTATGCCGAATGAACACAAGCCTTCAGCGAAGCCGTGGTGGTCCATTCCTTCGGAAGGCTGGGCGCTGCTGACTTGGTGTGGGCACACCGTTGCAAACAAGCAGGCCCCATTTTTCCAGCGGCGTGACGCATCGCTGGGTCTGGTTGGTGCTTTCGTCGTCATCGCCTCCTGGATTGTGTTCCCGACAATGATTTTGGCAGGTGCCGCATGATCACCTTCGGTGCCTTCGTCACCACCGCCTGGGTGGTCCTCTTCCTCTTCATCGTCTTCTGCATCGCTGGCATTCACTGGAAGAGCGCGAAGCGACAGACAGGAAATGCCCGCCGCCGCTCGCTGCTGAGAGCCGCGATCATCGCGGGCCTGGCGGTGGCGGTGGTGCTGTCCTTGGCGTTGCCATGACCCGGCCGGCCTACGTTCAAATGGCCGTGCGCGTGCCCAGGGACCTGAAGGCGCGGATGGAGCAGCTGGCAGCCGAGCAGAGCAAGCACGTCAGTGAGCTCGTCCGTGAGCTTCTGACGGAGGGCATGAAGGACAGGGGAGCCCCCATCAAGCCGCCGGTGCCTTCACGATCCGGTGGTTGAGCAGGGGGCGAACGAAGTTCGCGGGACCCGACTTGTCCAACGGCTGCGCCCTGACCTGGTATTGCCCGGTCTCGCACAACCGCAGCAGTTCGGCTTCGTCCGTCACTTCCCGCTGGCCATCCTTGGTGTTGCCCATCTTCGCCAGGCGAAAAGCGACCAAGCCGGTGTCCTGATTCTTCATGCGCACCGGCACCACCTTACGGCCCTCGTTGCTGACCAGATGAAAGGTCTGGGCGAAGCGCGCATCCAGGCGGGTGGAAGCCGCTGCCTGGGATGCAGACGAGGTGGGCTTAGGAGGTGTGGGGCGAACTGGTGGGGGAGTGGTGACAGGTCGGTTGTCTGTCACTGAAACGCGCGCAGGAGCTGACGCACGGGATGGGGCGGCGTCAGACGGTTTGCCGAGCGCGGCGAGCGCCAACAAGCGCTTGCGGCCCGACTCGGTCGACTCGTTGCCGGCCACCCATTCCCCGAACGTGCCGTTGGCCCCGCTGGGGTGCGATGCGAACACCCAGGTGCGACCCTGCGCGCGAAAGGCCACCTCGTTGACGTCTTGGTAGTCGGAGAACTGTTCTCGCATCAGGCCTTTCACCCCCTTCACGTAAGCGTCGGTGGTGCCCAGCATGACCACCGTTTCAACGCTTTCGGGAAGAGGATTCAGGTGCCGGCCGATGCACGTCTTCATGGCCTGGAGTGGAAACGGGGCCTTGGCTGCCTTGGGCATGATCGTGCCACTGCTCTTGAGCTGCCCGTTTTCCATCACGGAGAGCCCGCAACGGATCAGCGATGCAGCGCCTAAGGCGCGCCCACCCGCTGACAATGCTTCGTCCATGCTCTGACCATCGAGATCCAGGCCAAGCCCGTCCAACACCGCCTTCAAGCGGGGGCGCATCCCCGCGAAAGCCACCGCATCGAACTGACCTCCCGCGGCGGCAGCGATCTGCGTGGCGCCCTTGGAGAAACCCAGCACGAGAACTCGGGGGGCTTGAGCGCCCCAATAGCCGGGGTTGGCCCGCAGGTGCCAATCCCCTTCAATGCGAATGTCTTGCCCTGGGTGGTGGCACGCCCTGCATGGCTGCCAGCCGTGTTGTGTCGTCATTATCGCCCCCGTTTGGTATTTCGAAGGGCCCTATAGTTAGACCACGGAATGTGCGACGGCAACCGTTTTCTTTAGGCAGTTTTTAGGCGATGAGAACGGGTCTCGACAAGCTGGCGAAGTGGGCGCGAGCATGTCTCATCTTTTGCGACGGATGCACGGTAGCGTTGTGGAATGGAAAGTCCCGTCCGATACGTTCCTGCCTCGAAGCGTTCCCATGACCTTGTCTGGGACCGGGTGAGCGGTGACACCCTCACCCTCGACGACTTCATGGAAGGCCGGGACTATGGGGAGGTCGTCCGGGATGGTCGTCTGGCTGCGGAGCTTGAGCTGCTCGACGGAACGCCGCGCTACGTCTGCCCTCACTGCAAGGATGCGATGGGGGTCAGGTCCAAGGCGATTCGGGCGCGCACGGAAATCCGGTTCTACTTCGATCACCTCACGGCGCGGTTGCGGGAGAGCTGCACCGGCCGCAAGGGCCACTCCCCCAAGGCCATCCTGGCCCGCAAGTTCGGGCTGCACAAAGAGGGCTCCCTCCACAAAGCCTTCAAGCAGTGGGTGAGGGACAGCCTGGATGCCGACCCGTCGTTCTCAAACACCGAAGTGGAGCGGCGGTGGTGGGACGTGGACGGCGGGAAGTGGCGCCAGCCCGACATCCAGACCCAACGGAACGGTCAGCGGTGGGCCATCGAAATACAGCTCTCCACCACTTTCGTGCACGTCATCGCCGAACGCATGAAGTTCTACCGCGAGAACACCGGGCACATGCTCTGGCTGTTCAAGGATCTGGACCTGTCGAAGTTCCGGCTAGCGGAAGACGATCTGTTCTACTCGAACAACCGCAATGCCTTTCGTGTCACCCCGCAAACGGTGGCACGGTCCCAGCGGGAAGGGCGCTTCTACCTGGAGGGCGCCTGGCTCGAGCCCCGCCTTACAAACGGGGTGGTGGAGGATGTGGAGGTGCGCCGGGAGGTGGCCTTCGACGAGCTGACATTCGACACCTGCAGCCGCGGCATTCCCAGGGCCTACGCCTTCGACTACGAGACGCAGAAGGCACTTGCCGAGCAAGCCCGTGAGGCTTGGCGGGAGGAGCAGGTGTGGGCCAAGCGACGGGAGGCCTTCGAGACGTTCTACGTGGCCATGCTCCGGGGCGAGATCGACGACTACAAGGAGCGGGATCGGCGGTGGGACGAGCTGCGCCGCTCGTTCGCGCAGGTGGGAATCACCCTGCCTCAATACGCCAAGGGGCAAGGAGAGCTGGACCGGCTGTTGGTGGCCGGCTACTCGGCCAAGCACGGTGAAGGAAAACCCATCGGCATCGGGTTCGAGACCTTGGCCGAACTCGGACATCACATCCACAAGGTGTGGCCCAAGACGCTCTGGTTCTACCGCTGCATGCTCCGCGCGCACGGCCAGTTGATGACCGTGCTGGAGCAGGACCGAACCAGAAAGCTCCAGGGCAAGATGAAGGACGTGTTGTCCAGCCTGGCCAAGGGCGAGAGCAGCTTTCAGCCCGATCGCACATGGGATGGATTGCTGCTACGCCTGTTCCCCGAGGTGGCGGACGTATGGCAGGCCGATCCTTCGCACGTCGCCAAAGCAGTGTTGCGCCTACCGCCCTCGCAGGGCGCTAGAAAGCGAGTTGTCGAAGGGAGCGGTGAAGATCGCTTCGCAGAAGCTCAAACTCGCCGTTGAGTAAGCGGGCTGTTCGCCGAATGGCCTCCCAGTCGGGGGCCTGCGCAGGGATCGTCCGTGCTTTGTCCAGGAGCGCGTCAGCGGTGCTTGAAAACACAACGAGGCGCTGACGGAGCCGGTCCGGCAACGCGAGGTCCTGGGCGAGCAATGCCCGGGCTTCGGCCGCATTGAGCTCGACCATGTTCAGATAAACGAGTGCGGCGAGATCGACCCTGGGGGAGGGGGGCGCCTGATCGGTGGGGGTGGGGCTCAGCAGACGGGAAATCCATTTCCACATCGGGATCATTCCTTAGTTGTGACTGCTATTCCTTGGTGAGATGTGACAACTGCTCAATGAGCAGATTCCGCTTTTTCAGAGGCAACCCTGAAAGCTTCTCCAAGATCTCCGCCAAGCGGACTTTCTGCGCCTCACTTTCACTGCCCAGGGCCAAGATGGCGTTGGCCATGGCCGGGGTGGTGGCCAGCAGGTAGGCCGGTGGAACGTCCAAGGCCTGGGCCAGCTCGAACAGCGATTCCAGGCTGATGGCCATGCTCTCGCTTTCGTAACGGCTGATCCGCGCGGACGCGGTGTCCTTGTCCAACCCCATGCGCACCCCGACCTCGCGTTGGCTCAGGCCTCGCAGCTGGCGGGCTTGCCGCAGGCGCGCCGCCACGACAGCCCGAGGGACCGGCGGGGGAGTGCTCACTTGCTGAACAGACGCAATGCAGACATGCTGCAAGCATGACCCGCGGCCACCGCCCCGGGTAGACTCTACGCACCACGTAAGTCCGTGGCAAGGAGCCGACAGGGGGTTCTATGGCAAGCAAAGGGTGGGCCGGCGCGCTGGCGCTGGCCTTGGCGTTCCAGGCCCAGGCCGGGGACGGGAAGGGGTTGCTGGAGACAATTGGGCGGGCCCTGGGCAACACGCCTCGGGTGGCGGCGGAGAAGGTGCGCAGTCCCTACCTCGACCCGGCGGGAACCTACTGGGATCTGGACCAGGAAACGCTGGAGGGGGCGCAGCACTTGCGGGTGGGCCTGACCGCGACCGCCAGCGGTGGTTCGGACATGTGCGACATGAAGCTGCTTGCGATGGCGCACTCCAGCTACCGCCTGGATGCCAAGGATCGGCAATGGTGCCTCTACCAGTGGTGGGTGGCCGACACCAAGATCAATGGGGCCAACGGGATCGATAGGACACAAACAGACGCCATCGAACGGCACTATGGGCCGGCCTTCGATGCACGGCTGGAGAAGTTCAAGTCCACGCGCCGCTTCGCCGTGCGGCCCAATTTTGTATCCTGGGGCGGGGTCGAATACAACGCTGCTCGCGGCGCCATGGAGGTCTACGTTCCCCTGCCGGAAATCTCCGCCGGTGGTCTGTCCGTGACTGGCAAGGGATTCGTGCCGTGGTTCCAGCGAACCGACAGGGTGGTATTCAGTCCAAAGTGGGCCGGCCGATATCAGCTCTTGATCAAGATGGATTCGGCGGAGGCGGCCAACCTTGCCCGGCAAGGCCGCGATGCCCGCGATGACCTGGTCGTCTTCACGGTCAACCGGGTGTGGGTCGAGAACAAGGTTCCGAAGATGGACGTGACGGTCGAGCGGGTGCGCGTCGGCTACCGCAACGAAACGATCGAAGTGGATCTCACCAACAAGCAAGGAGAAGGCGCATGAAGAACGCAGCAATCGCACTGGCAGTTTTGACGCTCACGCTGGCAGCGTGCGGGGGCAAGGCAGACATGCCCACGGCAGAGCAGGTGGCCAAGGCCTACGAGATGCACATGAATGCCAACCTTGTTCCGGAGCTTGGGCAGCGGATTGAGATTCGCGGCTGGGACGACCTGGAGGTGGACTGCAGTGCAAGCGGCCCCGAGCGGGTCACCTGCGTGACCGGTGGGACCGTGGACATGGTGGGTTTCCATGGTGGCAAGCAGTTGAAGCCGGAGCCGGTTCCGGTGCGGTCGGAATTCGACTTCACTTTTGCAAAGCAAGACAACGCTTGGGTGCCGATCAGTGCGCAGAAGAAGGGCTGACCCTTGCCAGCTCGCCGAAAAGCGTTATGAGTAGGGGAAGCAGCTCATCACGGAGGTCCACATGAACATGAAATCGCCGTCGCAGCACATGAATTGGGGTGCCTTGGCTCCCGCCTACGTCATCTTGGGCGGTGCTTCCTTGGTGATGCTTGCCGGGGCGCAGGAGATCCACCAGAACAACGGCCATCCTTTCATGGTGGTTCTGGCCCTGCTCGCGAGCGTAGCCCTGGTCGGATTGCTGGCACTACTGACCTGGATGAACTGGCGGGCCGCGCGCTTCCGTGCCTCACGCTGGGGACTGTATGACCAGACCGGCCAGAAGGGCGGCTTCTTCAAAGGTTTCCTGTTAGGGCTGCTGGGTGTCTTCGGGGTCCACGTGGCGCTGTTCTTCGCGGCGTTCACGCCTGCAGCACCAGAAGCGGTGAAGGCCATCGCGTCCATCGCGCTGCTTCCGTTTGCGGTCCTCTACACCGTCGTGCCCCTGGTGTCCGGCTTCATGACTCGCTTCGTGCGGGCCACGCGCATCTGAGAAGAAGAGCCAGTGAGCAAGTTGAAGCCCCCGAAAGGGGGCTTTTTTGTGCCCAGCGAAAAGCATCTGAAAAGCACCACCTGGCGGTGGGAGGCACATCGCCTTCGGCGCGGGTTCGATGTTAGGAATATCTGCTTCCCAAGGCCGCAGATTTGCACTTTAGTCAAGAAAAGATCCATGGATCGCATGGACAAAATCGCATGGCGATCTACCTTGAAATTGTGGAGAGGCAATCGCGCCTTCCGAACCATCAAGGAAATCGATATGAAAATTCATCACCTCGTCAGCGACGGAATCCAAGCGGTCGCCATCACCCAATCTGCATCGAGTGGCGGTGGTTACGCTCACCCGGTGAAGCTCTCCACGATTCGCTTCAATGTGAAAGACGCTGAAGCGGTGTTCCAAGAGCTCAACAAGTCTGGCCACCGTCTCGAGAAGTCGTTTGAAGTGATCGAGCGCTGGGACGCCGATGCTCGCAATCAGGGTCCGAATTCGAAGTTCGGTCGAACCCTCGCCGCGCTGGTGGACGAGGCGCCGGACCACCTGAAGGGGGCGGTGACCTACGAAGCCAAAGACATGGGGGAGGGCACCCTGGGTGCGCTCAAGGCAATGACGAAGCAGGCCACGCTTTCGCAAGCACTTCCTGCCACCAGTGGTCCGAGCATGGTCATCGGTGGCCAGGTGTGGAGCCCACGCGAAGAAGCGCAGAAGGAAACGCCAGTGGCCAGTCAGGAAATCCCCCAGCACCGCATGCGCTTCTAACCGCATCCACCACCCCAATCAGGAGAACCCACATGAACGTCCAAATCGCCCAATCGATGAACAACGCCACCGATGACCAGGAGCGCTACGCCATCCTGGCCGGCTTCGCCCGCGGCAACGCCGTGTTGAGCGCCAAGGGTGCGGCAGAAGAACTGGTGGACGCGCTCTACTACGCGGGCGCCGCCATCAACCGTTGGAAGGCCATCGCCACCGTGCGCGAAGCGGCAGCGATCTGAGGAGCGGTTGATGCTGCCCCTGCGCAACCCCCGCCTGGACAACCCTATGGGGCGTCTGCCGACTTCCTTCGTCAACGCCCGCGATGCCGACGAGGTCCGCCAGTTGGCCGAGAAGCACGGTATTCCGTTCAACGAAGCCGTGCGGCAAATCCTGGCGCTCTACTTCCGCCAACCTTTCCCGCTGTCCAGCAAGCGAATGGGCGACAGTAAGACGGATCGGCTGCCCGAGATGGTGGCTCCACGCCACATCGTGGAAGGCATAGAACTGTTGGCGACGACCCTAGGCGTGACCCGCGGCGAAGTGTTGCGCCAGATCATCCGGGGCACGCTGAGGAAACGCCGTGGCTATGATTGACCGCACCCCGCCACCGCCCGGTAGCCCCAGCGCTGAGCTCATCCATGCGTGCGTTGAGGGCAACCTGGTGGGGGTGCTGCAGGCGCTTCGGGAGGGGGCCAACCCCAACGCGTGGCGAGAGAACGAGGGCCCGGCCATTCACTCTGCGCTGGCCTGGCCGCGCATCGTTGAAGCCCTGATCGAAGCGGGCGCGGAACCGCACGCGCGCAACTTCTGGAGCGAGAGGCCGCTGGAGAAGCTCGCGTCGGACTACCAGTCCAGCGAGCATCCCGTGGAGCGGGAGCGGATGGAGCAGACCGCGCGTCTGCTGATGAGGCTTGGCGGCAACGCTCACCGCGCCAGCCCCTTCTGGCGGACCGGCACCTTGCGCGATGCAATGCCCCAGGTGGTGGCGGAAGTGGAGGCCGAGCAGCGGGCTGCGTTTCTGCAGCGCCGGTTGGTGGCCGTGGACAGAACGCCGACGGCGAGCCGACCGCGTCTTTGAGCAAGAGCAACCGCACAACGCCGCCACCGGCCGCAGCGCGACCGGCATTCTGAAAAGCACCCGATGGAAGAAGAGCAACAACGCCTTCGGCGCGAATTCGTTGTTAGGAATATTTGCGTGAAAATTCGCAGTTTTTGATTTTAGTCTTGAAAAGATCCATTGCAGGCATGGACATATTTCTATGGCGATCTACCTTGAAGTTGTGGAAGGCAACCCGCCAGCCAAACTTAGAAGGAAGATCATCATGAACAACAACACCTACACCCCCGCCGAAGCCATTCGTGCTGCTGCTCTCAAAGTCGCCCAGGATAATGGCTCCGTCGAAGTCTCGGCAGGCGTCTATTTGAACTCCCAGGAAAGCATTGTGGCGGACCAAGCCAACTTGAGTGACGAAGACGGCGCTAAGAAGAACGACTTCACGAAAGCACCATTCTGGCTGACCACCGATGACGGCCAGGTGCAGCCAATTTACGGTGTAGACGATGAGAATCTGATCGACGTTCTCGCCAACGCCTGATCACCAACCCCACCTCATCGGACCGACAGCCATGACCCTTTCAATCCTCGCGACGCTTGCCCCCATTGTGCTTCCCCTGAGCGTTCTGCTCGGGGCTCGCATCTCCGACGCCATCGAAAGTGCCACCTGGGCCATCTGAGGTCACCATGGCAGCACGGCACTACTACTTCGCTTATGAGCGCACCGATGGCGAGGTGTGCTACCTGCCCAAGCCTCTGCACGAGGGCATCCAGCGTTACCCCCACACCATCGGCCATTACCACCTGACCCAATGGCTGGGCGTGAGCAAGCTGCTGACACCCGAGCAATACAAAGCGATGGGGTGGCTGGGCACGAACCGCCCGATCGCCAGGCGTGCCGCCGCAACAACTGCCTGATGTTGTCTCACTGACTGACACACGCGCAAGGCAAAATGGCGCCATGAATCAGTCCGCTTCCCCCGAAACCGACAACGTCTTCCTCCATGCGCCTGCCTACGGTCTGCTGCTTGGTCAGACCAGCTGCCATTTCTGCCACGCCCAGACGCCCACGGCGGCGGTGTGGGTGCCCTCGTTTGAGGAGCGCGACGACGAGGGCGTGGTGGACCAGGGCGAGGGCGCCTTGCTGCGCTACATCGAGCACCTGGATGAATGCGCCGCCGCTTTCGTGACTGGCCACGCCCCCTGGCTTCGCTACGCGTCCACTCGCACTTCCGGCCAGATCTACTTGGCCCACCACTGCACCACGTGCGGCGCGCTTCAGGGCGATCACTTCGTCTTTTCCCCCGACGGTCAGTATTGGCCCCAGGACGACGTCCAACTGGCGTCCCTTCGCTTCATTCCCGGATTGGGCCCGCTCACAGCGCAGGCCTCCGCTGGGCAAAGCGCCTGGATGGACCGGGTGCCTTTGATCTGCACCCAGGTCTGACGTTTTTCGCATTCCAACCGCGTATCGGTGTGCCGTTCGGCACGCCATTGGAGCCCCTTGCGCTACGCGCGGCCCCATCTCCCGGCTTCTCCGGTCAAGGGCCATTCCAGGGCCCGTGTCCTCGCTTCGCTGCGGGCCGCGCCAGCCCTTCAATTTCCTCCCTTGACCGCGCCAGGCGGTGGGGCGGTGGGTTTCCCATTCCAGGACATCCCGACCGGATGCTCTGGGCGGGCCATTACTCACCAAGCGAGGAGACAACATGTTCGAGCATTCCGACCTCATCCATTCCTACGCCCGGGCCCAGGCAATCGAGGACGGCGTCCTGGTGGACGTCTCAGACGTAGCCAAGGAAGCAGGGTTCAAGCTGCCCGTGGCCATCACGCGCGCCGCGTGGGCACGCTACGTCGAAGTGCCCGCGGGACTGGAGATGCGTGGGCAATCCGTGGAGGGGCGTTTGTGGGACGTGCTCTTCATGCTCCACGTGGCGATCCAGCGGGAGAGCGGCAACATGTCCGAGATCCACTACCAACTCTTGGTGGCCATGCCCGATGTGGGCGACTGGCAGGTGAACGAAGCGATTCCGGATGATCGCTCGGGCTTGACCCGGTCGACGCACCGGCTTGTTACCTTGAAAGCCGTGTGTGGGCCGGGGGACAACCTAGAACCGGTGGTGACGATCATGCTGCCGAACGAGGATTGACGAGAGGGGCCGGGCAACCGGCCCTCATCGTTTTCCCGGCCTGGCCCCGCGGCTACCATGAAGGCAGGACAAGGGAGGGGTTGGGGATGGAGAAGTTCAGCTGGAAACTGATTCCGTTGGCGCAGAGCGAGAAGCTGGGACCGCTGGTGCCTGACGCACTGCCTATCCTGCTGCGATGGGCCAAGGAAGGCGATGACCACACCTACACCGATCTGGCACGTGAGCTCCACGACCGCAACGGCCACTCAATCAAGCACGTCCTGAACTACGGACGGGTGGCGGGTGGGGTGGCCCAGGCCATCGAGTGGTTGAGCAAACAATGGGGGGAGCCCATTCCTCCCCTGCATGCAATTGTCATCAACAAGAACAGCGGTGTTCCAGGTGACGGTGCGGTGACCATCGTTCCAGCTTATTTCGATGGCAAGCCCATGGCGACGGAAGAAGATCGCAAGGCGCAGTTCGAAGAAGCCAAGCAGGATGTCTTCACCTACCCCCACTGGGACAGGGTGGCCCGCGCCCTAGGTGCTCCCATTGTGGAGCCTGACGCTGGAGAGAAACCCCAGGACCACACGAAGCGTGTCATTCCCCTCCCGAAAGTCCAGCAGGGAGGCGGTCCAGAGAGCGCCGAACACCAAGCGCTCAAGCGGTGGGTGGCCGGCCATCCCCAGGAGTTCATGGACTACGGTGATTTCAAGACGGGCACAAACGAGAAGTTGCTCAGTTCGGGCGATCGGCTGGACGCTCATTTCGACAACGGCAAGCAGCGTCTGGCGGTTGAAGTGAAAACCAGCCGATGCAGTGAGGACGAACTGCAGCGAGGTGTCTATCAGGCAGTGAAGTATCGCGCCATCGTTCGGGCGGAGCAGAAAGCCATGCGTTACGTGCCCAACGGAGAAGCGGTCCTGGTGTGCACGCGCGCGCCCAACGCGGAAACCAGGGCTCTGATCAAGCGCCTGCAGGTCAGGTTTCAGCAGGTCCCGCTGGAAGCGGAGCAGTCATGACGCACGAAGAACTGGAACAGCGGGTCAGGCAGATCGACGGGTTCATTCGAGTGCTGACGCAGGAGTGCCACATCCTGGACGAACGCCGGCACATCCTATCGCCCCTCATCCAAGACCCGGAGATCCAGGCGGGCCTGAAGGCCAAGCTGGACAAGACTCCCGGCGCGAACGCCTGGAACCATCTGGCGCCTTTGCTGGGACAAGATTTGGTCCGCGACTTGTCGCGACTGTTTCTCGACAACGATCCAAGGTCGGGGAGCTTGGCCAACCTCTGGCGCAAGGTCCACGCGGCTCCGGGTATCAAGGAGCACTTTCGGGACCTCTACGGACGAATGTTCGATCACCTCCACGACGCCCCTATCGGCGATTTGCCACCGGAGATGTCCGCCATTTTTCAGGAGAAGTTCAGGGAACAGGACAGGGTTAGGAACTACGCGCAATTTGATGAGCGTTGGTCGAAGCTGGAGGCCGACATGGAGGCGCTGAGAACGCACCCGGTGGTCATCAAGATCAAGACCATGCGCGACAAGCATCATGCGCACCTGGAGATGAGCAAGTTAGATGAGGAGCCCCGCGCTTTCGACATCAGCACCATCGGGCTGACGTTCACGGAACTGCTGGACTTCAGCGACGAATGCCAGGCGATGGTGGCAGAGCTGGGCTTGCTCTTGACCGGAACGAACTGGGATCCGAAGCAGTTTGCATCCGTCCACGAAAAGAACGGCAAGGCCATGTGGCGAACCCTCGCAGGCCTCAAGTAGCCAGCCGATCCGTTATGGGTTCACTACCATGCAGGTGAAAACCTGGTAGTCGCAATCCGGCCAGGGTGCGTCCCACCGCTCGGCGTAACCGCTGGCGTAGGTGACCCCGTCATGGGCCGCGTCGCACACCTGGCCACCGCAACCGTAGCCGTTGCCATCGCCTTGAGAGCTGACGCAGATGGTGCCCCCGCTGCCACCGCCTTGGGCGCCGCATCCGCCATGCGGGGGCCACCATCCACAGCCAGGGCAAGCAGGGGCGCTTTCATCCGTCCAAGACAGACTTGCTGCTGATGGGCGAGACGTTTGCCGGCGGTCGTCCGTCGTTGGCCGTGGTCCACGGACAGGCGCTCAACGCGTTCAGCGATGCAGACCGCCGTAGTGGGGCCGGCTACCTAGCCGGCGAGGATGGACGTGTCTTCTTCCAGGGGAACGGGACCGCCCGCGAGGTGAAGTGACTACTTTTCCTGGGCTTCGTAGGAGCCTGAGAAATTCATGCTTCTTTGCTCGCCGGTCGGCATGTGAACCACGGTGAATGTGCCGGACCTTGAGCCGCGTCGTCCGCTCAATGAAATGGAACAGCGATTGCCAGTAGTGCCTGCGCAGTCTCCAGCCCAAATGACCTGATAGTCGGTGGAAGCCAGCACTTCCCAGCGGAAAACGGCGTTGGTGTTGCTGAAGTCCCGGCATGTGTTGACGCTGGATCCCGACGTTTTGCAGTCAGCTTCGCAGCGTAGCGTGGCCCCGGCCGTAAAAGGCCGATCTTTGCTGTCCGAATACGTGCCGCCGAAAGCTTTGGCTTCACACGTCACGCGCAGCGCGCTCCAATCAGCCGGTCGAGTGACGCAATTGCTGCTGGTCGTGGTCCATGCGCCATAGCTGTAGCTGCTACTCCATACGTCGCTGGTGCTGGAGGTCGGGCCGGGGCATGTCCATGTGGTCGTGCGGGTGCCGCCTTCGGTCACTGTGCGGGTTTGCGTTTGGGTCCCACTTTGACCGCTGGGACAAGCCACTGTTTGGCTCTGATTGAGCAAGCTCCGGCTGATGGCAACCGACGCCGCCGCAGGCGCTGAACACGCGGGCGCACAAGTGCTGAGGCGGCTACGGGTTTGTCCGGTGTTGCTCCACGACGACCAGGCTCCGTAGGTAGGACCCGGCAGGCTGGCGGTGCCCGCCGGGCAGTTGTAGGACACCAAACGGCTGCGGGCCTGCTCGTAGTCCCAGGTGATGAGGCCCACTTGTCCCGAAGGGCAAGCGCTGGAAGTGGTCTCCCAGCGGGTTTGAGGTTCGGCTGTCGAACCCGGGCACGCGGCGCAGGTGTTGCCGGTGGTGGTCCAGGCACCCGGCTGGGCAGTGGCCCATGCTTCGTAGACCCCACCCACGTCCCCGCACCACCATTGGCGCGTCTGCCGGGAAACCCCCCAGGTGCCCGCAGGACAGGTTGCCAGGCTGCGGCTCTCCGGAGACGGAACAGCGCACGCGGGCACCGTCGAGGGCAGGGGCGTGGTCGGCGGGGGCGATGTTGGAGGTGTGGTCGGCGTGATCGGCGTAGCCGGTGGCGTGGGTGCCGCTGGCACGGGTGCCGGGGTCGCCGGGGTGGCTGGATCTACTGGGCCCACGGGAGCGGCGGGGCCCACTGGCCCAGCAGGACCCACGGGACCGCCCAGAGGAGGAGAGCCGGGAGGAGTGATTGAGGTCGGGGTGTGGGGAAGCTGCAGCGGAGAAGCCGTTACTGCAGCCCCCGCCACCAACCCCGTGTGGTAGACGAACTCCACCCGGCCATCGCCCTCGGCGCACGCGTCCGCCAATGCTTCTACGTTGAGTTGGCCGCCGTGGTTGCGAATCACCGACACGTCCGACACCTGGATGTCCCATGGATCCCGAGCGTTGGCGGCCACGAAGTCGGCGCAGGAGCGGGCGGGAACCTGGTGATGGACGATTGAAAACCCATCCCCGAATCGGGTGACCGTATACGGCTCCACGTTGACCGAGCCGCCCCAGGCGTTGGTCAGCAGACCTTCCCCGCGGGTCAACCGGTCGGGGGCGAGGCCATCGCGAGCGAGCGCGTCGGCGCTGACGCCCGCGAAGGTGCCCAGCAATCCGAAGGAGTTCTCCACCTTGGTGGACAGCTCGCGCAGGTTGTCGCTCTCGCTCGACACCTTGGACTTCGCGGACACGTGCGAGTAGCTCGCGAACGCCACGACAGAGAGCACGGTCAGCCCGGCCAGGGTTAGCAAGGTCTCCACCATGCCGAAGCCCAGCGCAGAGCGAACTCCGCTGGTAAGGCGAGAGGGGGAGGGATGTCTGCGCAGAGAAGGAAATGTCGTCATGCATTTCAGCATGCGATGCAAAGGTGGTTTGGCAAGCCCCTGTTTTAGTCAGACTTTCTGCAATTTACCCCCTTGACTCGACCTGTCGGTGTGGTTGCATGGGGTTAAGCCGATTAAAGGAGTGGGATGACCTACTCATAAAAGGCCCAACCTCAACCGACAGGAATCACCCCCATGCACCAAATCTCATTGACCGTGCTCCAACCCCGCTCGGGCTTGTTCATGAACGCCGCCAACGAGCCTTGCCGAGGCTTCGTTGAAGCCGCCCACATCCCCAACTCGAAACGACATCGGCTGGTTCGCCTGGCGAAAGAGAAAGCCCACTTCGAGCAGAAGAGCCGAAAGGAGGCCAAGTGGAAATGAGCGCCCTCAACCCCAAAGAGCGCTTCGCCCGCGAGCTCCACGCCGCGGTCCAGGCCAACAACCCGTTTCTGCTGCGCCACCTGGTGCGCCGCATCCATCAGGCCCGCATCGACGCCTGGACCTCAGGGGACGACAACGCCATCTTCCCGTCCCTTGATGCCCCGGTGAGCCTGCAGGGCATCACCGCTTTCCACTTGGCCTGCATGGGGTGGAAGGCGTATCGGGACAGTCCGCACCTGGCCTATGGGTTCGACCAGATGGCCCTCATCCTGGCCGCCGCGGGCGCGGACCCATTCGCCGAATACCGTATCGGCAAGCAGAGCCGGACCATTTTCGAAGAGCTTGGGTGTGAGATTCCACCCTCGCTGAAAGACTGGATGGCTAAGCAATCGTTCGACCTCCACGTGTCGCCGTCCGAAGCCATGATTACCAAGCGGACGCTTCCCCCCATCAAGGGCGGCTTGAGGTCGTCCCAACGGTGCGCCGAGTTCAAAGAAAAGAGTCTGGCGGCTTAACGGCTAAAAGGTTTGCAAAAACATGCACTTGCGTTGAGATTGGCTCTCTGTAGAGTCGGTTGGGCTACCCCTACCTACTCATATAGACGGAGTTTTCAATGCGCTTGTGCTGCTTCTCCCTGAAGGGCGGTGTCGGCCGCACCACGTTGGCCCTCAACCTGGCCGGGTGCTACGCCCGCGACCCCAGGCTACGTGTGCTGGTCAATGACCGGGACCCCCAGGGGGGTGCCAGCGCCTTCGCGGCCCTGTCCGACGAAACCCCATTCTCGGTGGGCCGCTCGCGTTCCCCAGGGTTTCAGATTGAGATCACTGACACCCCGCCCCGGTTGCCGGACAACGAAATGATCCCCGAGGCCGATCTCTACTTGGTTCCCACGCTGCTGGACGGGGCCAGCTTCCTCATCTTCCTTCGGACGGTGGAGGTGCTGGAGAAGAAGGGCAAGCGCTATCTGCCCATCGCCAATCGGGCCAACGAAAAGCGGTCTTCTCACCGTCGCCGGCTGGAGCACCCCAAGATGGCTGGGGCGGTTCTTGTGCGCGACCGGGCACTGATCGCGGACTGCTACGAGCAGGGCCAGACGGTGTTCGACGCCGCCGATAGGTGGGCACTGAAAGCCCAGGAAGAGATCCACGGGTTGGCCGTGAAGGTGCGCCACACCCTCAAGCGTGACGGCAAGGGGAGGGCTGCGGCATGATTGACCTTCCACTGGTTTCCCTCCCAGACCTACCCATGGCCACTCGCAAAGCTCCCGCCAAGAAGGCGGTGACGAAGAAGACTGCCAAACGCACGCTGGACGACGTGAAGAACGTCACTCATACCAAGGCGTCGCGCCAGAGCGCGAAGGCCGAGCCGGCTATCGGGCGCATTCCCGAGCACGTCCTGCTGGGGCCGGGCGACTACCCGGAGCGGAAGTCTTACTTCGACTACGACGACAGCCAGCGGGCGGGCACGGTGGGTGGCAAGCGCGTTCACATGGTCATGCCGCGGTCGGTCACCCTCCACGACTACCGTCGGCGGGAGGACGGCCTGCGCCATCACCGGGCCATGGTGACCATCCCGCCCAAGCTTCGGGAGAACATCGCTAAGCTGTTCGGCTACGAGGATTCCGAAGACGCCGGCCGGGAAGTGGCCCTGACCACGGCCATGGTGGCGCTGGCGGACTATGCCGCCGCGACGCTCATCAAGGAGAAGACTCTGTTGGTCGTGAGCTCGCCGGCAGACGCGCACGCCGAGGAACGGAAAGCCGCTAGGGTGGCCGTGCGGAATCGGGGCAAGGCAAGGAACGGCAAGATCTACTGACCACGGCAAACAGGGGTGACGAAGAAAGCGGCTACGGCCGCTTTTTTTGTGCCCGGGTTTCGTGCCGGAGGAAAAGCAACAGCGGCTGAAAAGCATCCCCTGGCGGGGAAAGGCACACGCCTACGGCGCTTTAACGTCCGTTGAGTCGACTAAGACCCCAATACGTTTAATAAGTGAACGTTCGAGTAGAGCTTCATCGGTTGCGCTCTCGGGTTGGGGTCGTAACTTGGGTTTGAGTGGCGATGATGCCCTCAAGCTACCGAGGAGATCACATGAATGAGAATGCAACCAACGATGAGGAACTGATGAAAGTGATGGGGCTCAACGCGGGAATGGTGGAGGGGTATTCGCAAGTTTCCCTGGAACCGGTTGGGTTTCGATACGAGGAGAATTGGGGTTGGGCGGACACTTGGTGCGCTCGGCATCGAGCTTACTCGCATCCGATGGGGGAGTGGATCGTGGTCGATGGCAGAAGGGTGGTCGTGCAGAAGGGGCGTCCGAAGTCAAAGAAGGAGTTGCTCTTGAAGTGGCGAGAAATGCAGAGCGAAGCCGAGGCCGCCGCCCGTTGTTGGAAATACGAACAGGAGAATGAGAGATATTCCTGATGCGCGGAGGGCTTTATGTAAGTAATAAATGCTTTATCTGGCCGCAGAAATTGCATTTAGTCGTAAAAAGTGATGGAAAAACTATTGCGCTTTTTATGCGCTGTCGTAACTTGGATTTGAGGGAGGCAATCCTGCCAACCAACACCAAGGAACTGACATGTATATCCACGCCATCACCCACAACAACAAGCAGGCTTTCGCCATCACTGAAGCGCAAGGAACGGGAGGAGCCCGCGCCTGGGGAATTTGGAGGAAATTGCGTCTCATCCGGTTCGACGTGGCGGCGGCTGAGAAAGTGGCCGACGAGTTGAGCAAGACCGGCCATCGCTGGGAGAAGTCGTTTGAAGTGCTCGAAGATATCGAAGTGGACGTGCGCAACGCTGGCCCCGCGTCCGGCTTTGGTAAGGCCTTTGCTGAAATTAAGCGCCAGCTGGAAGCCCAAGCAGGCGAAGGCGCGACGGAAGTGGAAGGCGATTCGATCAGCCACCTCAAAGCCCTGGTGAAACACTGATGGCTCACCATCAAGCTACCCCCACTCTGCTCAAATCGGGCGAGTGGGGCGCCCGGGTCCTAGCCCCCAAGGTGGGCGTCGGCGATCAGCTGACAGTGGTTGCGAAGAATGGCAACACCTGGGAGGCACAGGTCGATGGCATTGTTTGGCAGGGAGCGGACGTAGCCCTCTGCCGGACCTCTCGATCGAGGATTGCGCGAGCCCAGACAGGCTCCTGCTCGCAATGCGGACGGCGTGCAGTGGACTGCTCGTTTCACGCCGCGATGGGTGGGCTATGCGGCGAATGCGCTTTTGACGAATACGACATGTGACGTCCTTTCCGTGACTAACTCCTACGCCATTCCCTCAAAACCCCAGGGCGAGCACCGGCTGCCCATGGTGCGCCTAGATCCTGACAAGGCTGCCTCATTCAGGAAACTGGCGCGACGCAAAGGGCTCTCGACCACGGCGGCATTGGCCGCGTTGGTCAACACTCATGCCCAAGTCCGCCAACCGTTGTCGCCCCGCATTCGGAAGGCCCAAGGTGAATCAGCGAGGTTCACGGCCGCTCTTCCGGATTGCCGGGTGTCGGTGAAGGCCGGCGACGCGTTGCGTGCCGACGCTCAGGCCGCGGGCGTCTCGTTGACAGAAGCCCTACGTCAACTCGTGGATCGGTGCCTGGTGCAGGTTCACTGAGAAACGCAGGTTTCAACCGGTGCTGGCATCGCCAGCAACCCCCAGCTCGGACGATTCATTTCCGGTGACGCGTTGTTTCAGGGCTTGCCTGGACATCCTGGGCGGGGCCGTCAGCGTCAATTCCTTCCCATCGAGGGAACGGTAGAACGGATCGTCCACCCCCGCGCTCACGTAAACGACCAGGTCAGGCCCGATGGTCAGCAGCCCGGCGTCGAACAGGGCGTGGATATCCTTCCTCAGCAGCAAGCCGTTGTTTAAGGCGTTGGTGGAAGCTCCGTTGTAGGGAACGATATGGGCGGCGTCGATGACGCTGGCATGGGCTGTCCCCGTCACCATGCACACCGCCCCGTAGTGGGCGACCAGGCGCTTTCGGAACTCCGCTTGTCCTTCCCGGATCACCCGCAGGACTTGCTCCACACGCTTTCCTTCGGCCACCACGGCTTCCACGGTCGGGGAGAATGACTCCTCCACCGTCAGCCGCCCGTTCTCTTCCAGCACTCCCTGGAGAGCTTGGATGGCCTCGTAGGAGATGAGTTCGGACGCTGGCCGCAACTCGTGATCGATTCCGGACCGGTGGCGTATCTCCGCCAACAGCAGGGCGGCATCTTCAAGATAAGTGAGCTTTTCGCGGCGCATGCCCCAGAGCTGGTTCAGTTCATCCAAGCTCCAGGTGGTGAGCGCCAGGCGGACTTCACCACTGCTCATCCGGCGTGCGCGATTTCCCTTCGCCAGGTTCAGCCGCACCAAGTATTCCTGGAGCTCCGGTGGATCCGTCACCTCGCTAGAGTCGATGGTGAAGAGGCTGCTGTAGGGCCGTTGATTGGCTTTCCGCTGATCTTCACGGCTCTGTCGCCGTTCGGCGCGCCACTTCGCGATCCGTTCCTTTTCGTTGTCCATGCCCGGGCCGAGGATTGAAAGCCGTCCCATGGTAGTAGAAGTCAAGCTGGCTTACTCCTCAGGCCGTGAGGGTTGGTCCAGGCTCACACGCTTGCGGGCTTTCAACCAGGCCTGCGCCAGATCGTCCACGTCGGCCTGCAGGGCTGCCCGCTCCCCAGGAAGCCATTCCCGGACCTGGCCAGCTTCCACCGCGGCGTCCCGGTGTTCCAGCCGGTGCCTGGCTTCCAGCCACCTCGCTTTCGTTTCCGCCTCCCTTGACGCTCGCCGCTTCTCCCGCATGCGCACTGAGCCAGCCTTCTCGCTGTATGCCCTGATCTGTCCATTGACGGCAAGTGGCCAGGGTGTTTCGTGGGCGCCTTTGCGCCGCTGGCGGATCTGGCGCAAGGTCGGATACCGCGCCATCCAGCTGTTCTTACCGGTCCGCTCGCGGTGGGCGGCTTCGTCTGGGCTCAGGTCGATGACCAGGGCATGGAACTCGATGAGCTGCCAGACAGCGGTTTGAAAAACTTCTTCCGATACGTCGAAGCCCACCACCTCCCCGTGCTCCACCCATCGGGCTTGGTGCACCTGGCGCAGCAGGGCGGCGGCTTCGTTGCGGGTCGTGAGGGTCCGCTGGCCCACCGGCCAACCCACGAACCATCCGTTCTCATGGCGTTCGACGTAGACGAGAAAGCGGGGATGCTTCCAGCGCTCACGGAGCAGGTCCAGCACGGTTCCGTCTTTCGCGTAGCGACCCACAGAGGTCAGGTGATTGTCCGAGCGTTGCAACACTCCCAACCGGGCTTCCTTCAGCGGGTTCAGGTGTTCGGCAGGCACCTTTGCAGCCAGCTCTTCCCAGGCCAGAAGGTCGCGCGCGCCGCGTTCGACCGCGCACTTCTTGCAGGCCATCCGTAGGTTCGACGGTTCGACGGGGCCGCCCTGGTTGAACGGAACGAGGGGTGACAGACCCCACGACTGCCACCGGCTCACGTCGATGGGCGAGCAGCAGAACGCACACGTCGGGTTGTCTTGTCGCCGCAGCAGGTCGAGCGCCCACCGGGGGTTATCGGCAGCACGGGCGCGGTGTTTCTCCAGCAGCCGTTGGACGAATGCCTGGAAGTTTGAGGTGGTCATGGGGTGGCCTCAAGCGAATGGCAAGCGCTTCGGAATGGGGTGTCATGGATGGGGCGCAAGCACTTCAACAGCCCCCTCACCGGATTGACTAAAACGAAATGGCGCACGGAAGTTCGGGCCACGAGTCGGTTTGCGAGGGTGACTGCTCCCATTTGACTAAAGCGACCCGCACCGTGCATCCAGCGTCCCCCAACTGGTTTGACTAAAACGAATGCCTCAACGGTTTTCGAGTGCGGCGCCGATGGGTTGCGGTGGTCACGGACGAGGGTTGGCCGGCGAGAAGAAACGGGTGGCCGAACGAACGCAACTGGCTTTCCGTGCGAGGGGCGACGGAAGGCGAGAGGGGCGGGGGAGCGTGGGGTCTGGGAAGGCATGGCGTGAACGTGGGAAGAGATGAACCGGTTTGGGGATGAACTACCAATACCTCTGCACTGGGGAATCGCAAGGGGTGGCGAAATGCAACGGCAACAGCTCCGCGTCGGTTGAAGCAGTGTCGGCCCAGGCACCGAAGCAGAAGCCTGGAGGGTGCCCTGGACTCGTCATACACATGACGCACTGAAGTGGGTGTGCGCTTCGCGCCCAAAATCTGCGTCACGAACGGCGAAAGCTCAATGCAATCAAGGCCTGACCTTGTCACCAGTCAATGGAGACAGCGTCGGAGCTTGTTAGGGCGTTTCGCCCATGTTTTTCAGGCTCGTGCGGTGGGGCCTTGCCAACTCGCGGATTCCAGGTATCGGTGGAGTAAGCCCGAAATGGAGTTACTCAACCGATGGCGTTCGTTCGTCAAAACGTAAACCTCGACAACGAGCAATTGAAACTGGCTCGCCGTCTTGCTCGCGAGAGCGGTGTTCCGTTCAACGCATACGTTCGCGATGCAGTGGAGCGCCACAACGCGGGCGTCACCTTGACGGCGGCGCTGGAGAACTCGAACGCCCACCTGGAGTTTCTTCTCGATCAGCTGCGCGAGGAGAACGCGACCTTGCGCCGGTCTCTCCAGGAAGACCAGAAGCGGCTGCGCGACGAAATGAAGGCCGAGCAAGCCCAGGCCATCCAGAACTACGAAGACGTGTTGCGTCGTGTTCTGACATCTCTCTCCCAGCATCCAGCCAAGAGCACCGGTGCGGCCAAGGCGCCCGCACCCAATCCCATGCTCGCCCCCCGCGCCTGACTTCCCCCACGTATAGGAGATCCATCCCATGAAACGCTCCACCCTCCCCATCACCCTTTGCCTGATCGCCTGCCTGCCGATGGCAATGCCGCTGCAGGTCATGGCCCAGTCCAGCACGTCCGCGCAATCCACTTCTGCCGAGGCGAAGCCCAAGACCGACAAGAAGCGCGTCTTCAAGGCCGGTGGCATCGGCTGCGTCGCCGGTGGCGCCCTGGCCTACCTGACCGGCAAGAAGGACCGTGCCGTTGCCGCGTGCGCTGCGGGTGCGGCCGTAGGCGCCACGGCCTCATACATGAAGCAGCAGCGCGAGCGCGCCGAAGAGGCGGCGGATGCTGCACGAGCGGCTGGCATGAAGGCAGAAGTCGTCACGAGGACCGAGACGGTCGAAGGCAAGCAGGAAGCCGTCCTGGATTCGCTGCGCTTGAACTACAACCCCGCCGACATGAAGCGGCTGGACAGCGACACCCAGGCGTTCCTGGACAAGTTCGCCGGCTTGCTGACCAAGTCGACAAACGGGCTCACGGTCGTGTTCCAGGGCGCCGACAAGGTCGCCTGCCAGGTGCCCATTGTTGAGCTGGCCAAGCGCGGTGCTTTGTCGAAGGTGACGGTGGATGACCGCTGCGGCAAGGGCGAGCACGTGATCATCGTGACCCCGGTGCCTGACGTCCGCTGACGCCGATTGCCCGGGTGTCTTGCGATGCCCGGGCTTCCTTCCCCCATTTCCAGGAGAACCCATGACCCCCGAAGAACTGATCCGCAAGCGGAAGCGCGATGAACTGTTGAAGCGTGCCAACGCGGCCCAGACCACTGTTCCATCGGTGGAGGAAAAGCTGGTGTCCGACAACACCAAGGAAACCCTGAAAGCCGCCGGTCACTGGGCCGGGGTCATCGGCAAGCGCGCCGCCGAGCTGACCCAGAAAGGGGCGGCTGCCGCGGCGGAGAAGGCAAGGGACGTCAAGGCGACCGTTGACGCCAGGCTAGCCAAGGCCGCGGAAGAACGAGTTGAAGCTACGGAAGAAGGTAGGTCGAGCACCCCGACGGTCCAAGCGGCTGAAGTTGAGGTGGCGACTAAGTTCTTGAAGAGCGAACGGGCGGGTTCTCTCGTGACAGACGGAATGGCTCAGGACCTTGTGCTTGTTGATGGGGAGGTGTGTGAGGGCAAAGCACCTACCGACGAAATGGAATCCGAGGACGTGGTCGAAGCGCTGTCCGTCCAGGAGCCCGCCGCAATTCCCGGCGACGCAGGTGCGGTTGAGGTGGGCGAAGCGGTTCTTGTCGAAGACCAGACTGAACAATTGCAGGTCGTGGAAGTGCCTGGATTGGGAATGGACGTGGGGACCCTTCCTTGTGAGCCAGAAGATGGTGTCGAAGAGCCGCAGGTGACCGATGACGTTTCGATCGGGCAGAGCGGGTTGGCTCCCGGTGCTGTAGAGGAACCTGGTCGCTCACCGGACGCCACGGCACCAGAGGGGCCGCAAACGTCCCTGCAGTCAAGGCTCCGCACCCGTTGGTCCTGGGTCTTGGGTGGCGTGGTGGCGGTGTCATTGGTCGCTGGGGCGCTCCACTTCCTGCAAGAGAAGAATGAGCAGCCGCCGCCGAGCGCGTCAGCTCCCGTGGCACCAGTTGTCGCTCCGGTGGTTCCCGAACAGGTGCCCGAGGCGGTGGAAGCTCACGTGGTCGCGCCCGCTCCAGCAGTGCTTCCAGAGCAGTCCAAGCCAGAACCCACGATCGAGAAACCCGAGCCTGACGCCGTCACCGCGGGAGCGGCGACAGCGCCGAAAGAGGCCCAACCCAAGCCTTCGCCGAAACGTGCGTCACCCCCGTTGCCGAAGAAGGCTCCCGCACCAGCTGCCGAGCAGAAGAACGATTGGCAGCAGAAGGCGAGCGACGACCTCGACGCTTGGGCGGAGAAATCCGGCATCAAGTGATCCCCTTGCCAACTCGGGGATTCGATCTAGAAAGAAGTGACCTACTCATCAATCAAGGGGGAAGCATGTTCCAGTCGCTATTCACGCAATTCCGGGAACCCGGAAAGCTTCACTTCGGCTCGAAGTGGATGAACCTTCACGGGCGACTGCTCATCGGAAGCCCCGAGTCGCTGGGCATGGGGCACCTGACGGAAGCCGTGAGGCGTTCGTTCTACTACCTGCGCGCCGATCGCGTGCCGCCGGTGGACAACGACGCGGCTTATGAAGCCTGGACGAAGGATCGGCTCTACGCGAGCCAGGTGGAGCAGGTGGCTGAGCGCTGGGTGGCCCAGGCGGGCTTCCTGGCGATCGCGCCGTTGTGCGCGGTGCTCGCCGTCCTGTCGCACTGGCTTGGCAACTAAGGGAGGAACAACGCCATGGCTTTGAACATCAACATTTTGAGCGTCATCGACTGGACGAGCGGCCTGGGGCGCAAATTCCGCCGTAGGGAAGGCGAGGCCTCAACCATCCGCGAAACCATCATCGTTCAATCGAACGCACAGTTCGAAAACCTGGTGGGGCGCTTCGATCTGAGCGACCGGGTGCGCAGCCGCGTCCTGGACGTTCCTTCAGAGGACACCCAACTGGCTGCAGAGTGCGGCGCAGTGTGGAACGAGGAGAAGAACGCGTTCCTTGTGCCGGAAGGGATGAGCGAGGACGACTTTCAGGAGTGGTGGCCGAAGGTCCCGGAGGACCTGCGCGACAGCCAGTCCCGCATCACCATCACCAAGAACGGCCGCCGGGCCGAAGGCTTCCTTCAGGGCAACGACATGGGGCAGGGCAATGACAGCATTGCCACTCCCCTGATGTATCTCGCGTTCCCTGCGATTGGAGCGCTGACTTTGTTCCTGGTCTCGTGGATCGGCTGGGCGGGCTGGGCCTTCCTGCTGACGACCATTCCCTACTTTATCGCCCTGAAGCAGGGCGAGAGCATGAAGGAAGCCTTGAAGGCCTTGGTGCTCCTCCAGTGGATTCCGATGGGCATGGCGGGCATGTCAAAGTTCAGCGCTCTAGGAGTCGGAGGTGCGGCAGCGGGTTCGGCTGGGCTCCAGGCTTACATGGCTTTCTTCACCAAGGCCGCGGTCATCGGCTTTGGCCTGGTGGGTGTGATCTTCGTGGTATGCCTGGTGGCCGCCGCTTCCCATCCCCACCGCGGCGTCATCGGTGGCACCGCCGCCCGGTTCATCCAGGCGATGAAGTGGGTGGGCATCATTGTGGTCGCGCTGCTGGTGTCCCAGATCCTGCCGTGGGGCCTGGGCGATGCCGTGCCCTTCGTCCTGGCCTGCATGTATGCCATGCAGTTCACCGAGGGCAACTTCGTCCAGACCGGCGCGCGCCTCTGCCTGCAGAACAACGACAACAACCTGGGCACCCAAGGGGCCTTGGTCAACTCCCACGTCAAGGCACGTGAGCAGCAGGCTCAGAACGCACTGAAGGACACGAGCCCACTGATGGCCATAGCCCGTGCCCTGGGACATCTGACCGACAAGGGCTTTGGCTACTCGCCCGACCTGGGCACGGTGATGATGCTGTCGTGGAGGGACCTCACTCAAGGATTGATCATTTTCGGGGCCATTGGTTCGGGCAAGTCCTACGCCCTGATGCGCCCGCTGGCACGGCGTTACCGCCGGGCAGCCGAGGCTATCGCTCGCAAACAAGGCAGGAAGGGCATGGCAGGCGGGGCGCTCATCGCTGACGGTAAGGACGGCGCGATCATCTCCGACCTGGAGGGCCTGTTCGACATCGTGGTGAAGCCTGGCCTGTCCGTCGGCCCTTACGAGGGTTTGGAGCCGGATCAGATCGTGAAGGCGTTGCGTGGTGCGTCCGGCGGTGTCGTGGACGAGAAGTCCAAGTTGTGGTCCGACGGTGGCGACGCGTTCCTCTACCACACGGGGATCATCCTGAAGGCTCTGGTCGAGCACGAGAAGGTTTACCGCGCTTGGTGCATGGCCAAGATCGATGGGTTGGAGCAATCCCACCTGCTCCTGAAGCTCGAAGAGCGCAAGCTCCGCAAGCTGGGTCAGGACACCACTGAAGTGGAAGAACGGTTGGCGGAGGTGGTCCAGGAAATGGGTCTCTACTCCTGCGTCGTCGATTCCGATCGAGGCTGGGCCTACACCCCCCTGCATCACGCCAAGCTTCTGTCCAACGTCGAACGCGTGATTCCCACCGGAACGATCCCCAAGCCCAACCCGAAGATCATGGAAGTGATCAAGTATCTGGGACTGGAAGAGCCGGACAACAGCTTGGACGAGGAAGGCCGTGCTGCGCATGCCGCCTATCTGAACGCTTACCGGAAGCGCCAGCAGAACGAGCCACAAACGATCCACCCGGACCTGAAACGCCCCATGTCGCAGCTTCAGAGCTCCCTGGAATGGGCGCTGCTGGAAGTTCCGGCCATGAACGCCGAACAACGGCAGTCGTTCACGCTGAACTCCCGCGGCTTGCTGGAAAAGCTGTTGCGGGGTGAGAAGCTGCGTGACGCCAATGACATCCCCTGGCACTCGATCGAGAAGGGCGAGGTGGACGTGTCCAAGGCACTGTATGGCGCGATGGTGGGCCTCTTCCTGCCACCTACCCAATACGGCGAAGCCGGCGAGATGATGATGCGCTTGCTGAAGCAGCGGGTCACGAATGGCGTCCAGGCGCGCGGCGCGTATGGCGACAAGTGGCGAGAAGCGTTGCCTGGCCAGGTGGAAGTCATGTTGATGATGGACGAGGCGCACCTACTGATCACCGCCGATGACACCAAGTTGTTCTCCATCTCGCGTTCGTTGGGGCTGATGCCAGTGCTGGCAACGCAAGGATTCGAGAGCTTGGAAGATGCGTTCGGAAGCAGGACGCGAGCAGAGTTGATGGCCAACACCATGCAATCGTTGGTCGCGCTGAAGTGCTCATTCAATACGGTGGAGTATCTGATCAAGCGGTTCGGTGAAGCCATGCTGACCACGTTCAAGCAGAAGACGCGTGGCATTGACTACAAGGGCGGGTTGGAAAACTACCGTCACTCGGTCCTCAACGATCCGAACCACCCCCATGCGGCTGTCTTCGACAAGATGCGTCTGGAAGGCGCGGGCCGTCTAACCGCTCTCCGTGTGGATCCAGCCACGGGTCACACGTGGCGAATTGGCGGGGAAGACGTTATCGGGCAAGGAGAGTTGGCGCGTGACATCGACATGCCGACGGGCGGCAAGCGCGAGGTTCAACCCCTGTTCCGCAAGGAAGAGTATCCGGCCCTGCTGGAGCCCCGCGGTCACGCCATCGTTGCCTTGAACCGCGCCGGTCACAAGCGCATCGACCTGGCCGAGCTGGTTCCTGACCTGGACTGACGGAGAACGGCGAGGGGGTTCGCCCCCTTGCCAATCCGCCGATTTGATCAAGCCTCGATGTATCCCATCCCTACTGGAGAACCCTCACATGAGTGACACCCTCACCCACCCCATGGAAACCCTTACCGACCTGCGCACCCTGCGGGCACAACGCAACGAGAAGCTGTTGGGCGACCGACCACCCGTCCAGAAGGAAGAGGCCAGGGCGGCCTACGATCAGTCCGTGAGCAAGGACCAGCAGGCCATTGAGGAGCGCCGGCAGCGATTGCTGGATTGGGCCGAGAAGGCCAGCCCGGAGCAGATCGAGGCCTTGCAGAAGAAGATTCAGGAGGCCGACAAGGCCAAGGCCGAAAGCCAACCCGACAACCAGCACGAACAGGTCGCCTTTCAGACCGTCCAGCAGTGGCGCCAGCAGCGTCAGGGAGAAGAGCAGCGCCCTCCCATGCTGACCCGTGAGCAGCGGATGGAGAACGGGCCGGGGCGCTTGGGCTACGCCGAGTATGCCCGCACGGCCCCGAAGGAGGCTGCTTTCATGAAGGAGTATGAGAAGAACTTCGACTGGGACAAGCACGAGAAGCAGCGCCAGCGGAACGTCTTCAGTCAGTAACTCCGCCCATTCCGACTAAAGTCAAAAATTGCCCGGTTCTTCACAGAATCGGGCTTTTTTGCGACTTGACACCCAGTTCTGATGTGGTTTCCTGAAGGTGTAACAAGAGTAGACCGACCTACTCATAAATATCACCAAGGAGACCGACATGACTTTCATCGCTAACTTCTACGAATGGGCCGTAGAGAACGCCGCCCTTGCCATCTTGGCAGTTTTCTTTGCCGTCGCCATTCTGGCTATCGCTTTCGCTTTGGCACCATTTATGGCCAAGGCAGCTTTGGTGGGCTTGTTCTTCGTAGGCGTCATCTACATGGGCGTCGAGGTCATGTTCAACTGAGCATGAGTCGTTCTTACCGACAAGTGCGTGTCTACCTCCGGCGGAGCATCCGCCGGTTCGATGGGGACGAGTTCATGTTCTGGCTTCACCCTCTCTGGGTTTTGACGGTGGTTGTCTGGATGATCTTGGCACCCATCCCAGGTTGATCATCGCGCAGAACCGCAGAGCTTCATAAGGGTCAGTAGTCCTACCTGGGCTACTTGACGGCACCCGTGAGGCGCCATCCCGCCTACCTGTCTAGCCTCTGGGGCCACCATCTATCGGTATTCCGATAAATCGGGGCCAAATCCGCACTCTTCGGCTACATTCGAGGGATGAGGAACCCCCGCCCCATCTGCCCCAACGAGGACTGCGAGCACCATCTGGCGCCGCCGGCAGACTTCTATCGGAAGAAAGGCTACAGGCGGCCCAAGCACAACCGAAAGCCAGTTCCTCGCTACCAATGCAAGGCCTGCGGCACCTACTTTTGCGCCACCCAGACCAAGGCCATCCGCCAGCACCATCGGCCAGACCTCAATCAGCAGGTGTTCGCCTTGGCGGTTTCTGGCGTGTCCATGAGGCGCATGGAGCGCCTGCTGGGCGTGAGCAAGCGCACGATCGCCCGCAAGATCCTCCATCTGGCAAAGGAGGCCCAGAAACACCACACGGCCTTCCTGGCGGACAAGAGCAACCACACCTCACACGCGATGATGGACGAGCTGGAAACCTTCATCCATGCCCGATGGAAGCAG
Source organism: Stenotrophomonas sp. STEN023 (assembly GCF_056760135.1). Taxonomy (NCBI): domain Bacteria; kingdom Pseudomonadati; phylum Pseudomonadota; class Gammaproteobacteria; order Lysobacterales; family Lysobacteraceae; genus Stenotrophomonas; species Stenotrophomonas sp. STEN023. Next base: position 50,005 of record NZ_JBRREF010000008.1, read on the forward strand.
GTGGCCGTGCCCGTGGTCATCCGGGCCAAGAACGGGCACATCCTGGCGTTCGATGTATGCCAGAAGCCCACCAATCAGCCACGAGTGAATAACGCCTGGTCGATCGACCATCGGCCCCAGGTGGTGCCGCGGGTTATTCACGCGGCCAGTGTGGCCTTCAAGCCAGGCGCCACCCTGACGACCGATGGATCCTCGTCCTATCCCAAGTGGGTGCGAACCGTAGGCGCACCAGTCCAGCACAAGGTTCAGCACTCACCCATCGGCAACACCGACTACGATCCGCTGTTCGCTATCAACGTGCTGTTCGCCAAGATGAGAAATGACCTGGCGAGGTTGGGACGCAAGACCTGGACCACGAGCAAGACGATTGCGGCTCTCCGCAATCATCTCTGGCTGTATGTGGCATGGGTGAACGGCTATCGGTTGCGCTAGTCGCAGTCGTCGGGCGCACATCGCAAGCAGTGGAACATCTGCTGTTGCCGTTCCTTCTCGCGTTGTATCCGCACCTCCACACGCTTCAAAACCCTGTCTAGGAGATTCAGCCTTGAACTGAAACCAATTTGTTCGCTCAAAGGCACATACTCGATCAGGTAGTCTTGGAGACGGGCCGCGTTTATGGTCTTCTTGGATGTCCCCTCCGCCAGAGAGTTCACGATTTTAGGCCGGGCAACCGAGAAGTAGTTCTGATAGAACGACAGATTGACAGGCAGTTGTCCATTATTCTTAGGCGTCAGAACCAGGCACAAGTTGCTGGCAGTGAACTTCCCATTGACATAGTGGCACCGTCCCAGGGACCCAGACGCGGCCACGGCATACACAAGCGCCTCGCAGTCGTAATCAAAGGCGTCGTGCTTTTTCCACTCACCGGCGGCTGTTATGAAGTCATAATTTCCACTGGAAACAGCCTTTCCACTAGCCAACGATCCGCTTGCCACGTCGAACAAGTCGCCAATACGCACAAGGGCGCGGCCGTGAACGCTTTCCATTTTTGGTGTAAGCCCGGCGCAGAACACCGAGCCGTCTTCCTTGAAGATGTCCCGCATTTCGGACACGCCTGCCAAAACGGTCCGGTTGTTCACGGCGTCGATAACCTGTCTCTCAATGCCAGGCCACTTGTTGTTGCAATCAAGCTTTCCCTTGTGTTGGACGCTTACCATCCCATCGTCCACAAGATTGTAGAACAATACTTTCTTACCTTTTCGGTGCGGTGTCTTGGTAAACCCGAATACCGATGTCTGGACAGTTCGCCCCTGCTCGGAAAACAAACCGTCGGGCATGCTTATGACGAAATCGAGTTGGGCGTGCTTCAGAAGTTCCTGGGCGCCACCATTCTTTTCGTTCTGAGTCAGGGTGGGCGTTGGCATGATGATGACCAGTCGGCCATTGGGTTCCAGGAACTCGATCGCCTGCTGGGTGAACTTGAACGAGTTGTTGTTCTCGTAAGGCGGGTTGATGATGGCTTTGGTGGGCCCCAGGCGCCGAATGTAGGCCAGCAGGTCTGCGTCCGTATTGTTCACCGCGGGCCCAGAACGGGAGTCCAGCAGGCTTGAGCGGTAAAGCAGGTTGGTCTTGCCGTCTCCATGCAAGAACATGTTTGAGCAGGCAAGAGCGAACAGCACCGAATCCACCTCGAACCCGATCAGTTGCTGTTCCTTGATGTGGGTAATTTTGGCCGGGTTGCCATTGGCCAAGCCCGTCATCGTCTCCATGGCTTCCATCAGGAAGCCGCCCGATCCCGTGCAGGTATCCAGAACTACATCATCCTGGGTCAGGTCGGCGAGTTTGACCATCATGGCCTTGATGTGGTCCGGGGTGAGGATGATGTTCTTGTTCTCCGCCTTGCCCGCGCGCGACAGGAATATTTTGTAGGCCCGACCCAGGATGTCCTGCTTCTCGTCGTTCTTGAACGGCTTGAAAATTTGTTCCTCGACCAGTTCGATGATGGCCTTGTAGTCGTGGAGCGAATAGTCGATGTTCTTGATGAACGAGAACTTGTCCTCCCAGCTGAACTGCTTGGACAGGTTGTTGACCTTGCTGTTGAGTTGGACCGAAATCGCCTTGATGATGGCGGCGTTGAGGTTGTGGGCCTCCAGGACAACCGCTTGCGTGGAGGCGACCTCTTCGGCCGACGGGGCAGCCAGGTTCTTGTAGGTATCGCGGAAGTTCTTGCTGTTGAGCGCAATCATGAGCCCGGAGAAAAACAGGCTGCGATCGACGGCACGCACCTTTCCATCCTTGTGGAATTTCTTGTTCAAGTTTTTTAGCACCGAGACCAGCGCTTCGGTAGTGGTGCTATTGCCGTATTTGGTGCGCGAATACAGCCGCCCTAATTCCTGGGTGGTCAGCAGGGCATCCTTTGGCGAAGGAAGCGCCAAGGCCTGATTAGATCCCGCCTCACGGAAGAAATAGGACACCTTGAGCTTGTCGATCGACTGGCCCGATACCGCGATGGCGAGGATGTCCTTACGAACAGCGTTGTTGGTGGCGTAGAAACACGCCTCGCTTTCGGCGGCCGCGTGGTCGACGGCCTTGGCCTCTACCACAACGGCATAATCAGGAGTGTCCAAGTAGAAGTCAGGGAAGCCGACATTGTCGGTTCCCTTCTTTGAGCGGAACCCGCACTCGGCTGGGGTAGCCGACTTCTCCAGGAATGAATCAACTCCGCAATGTTGGCGGAACAAGTTCTCAGTGATGGTTTCGCTGGGCTTGCTTCTCACGCCACACCTCCGAAGAGGTGGGCGGAACCAGTCAGATTAGAACGACGGGCATAGTTCTGGCTTCTCGGCGAGCGGCGAGCGGCGAGCGGCGAGCGGCGAGCGGCGAGCGGCGAGCGGCGAGCGGCTTTATGTAATAGCCGTTTCCGGTGCTGTCAAGGTTGGGGCATTCCCCGAGGATATGTGCAGATGTTTTCATCTACACAAGGAAGCCGAAAACCGCGAGTTGTCAAGTCCTCAAGGCGCCGCAAAGTAGCCCAGGTAGTCAGTAGTCCGGTAATGCAGCCGGGGCAGTCTGTAAAACTGATGGCAATGTCCCTTGTAGGTTCAAGTCCTACCTGACCCACCATCCCTGGCATGTTTGCCATTCGCTTGACGTCCGGCAATTCGCCTTTACAACCATGGGGATGGACCCCCGTGAATCTTTTCAACACCAACTGCGCCCCCTGGGCCTCCACCGAACGGAAGTTCTGGTGGACGCCTTGCTGCGTGAGTTCGGCAACGAGCCGCAGCACGCTTCCGTCGTCCTGGCCCGCGCCCATGCTTTGAGCTTGGCCCCCGTCGAGGGACGACGCGGCGACCTGGTCTGGCAGGTGTGCCACGGCGACGCCGACCGAGCTCCCCAGGTGGATCTCCGGTGGGGGCTTCACCGCTTGACCTTCGACGCTCCCGAGAACGCCTCGACCCTAGACATGGTCCGGGCCTTCGAGCGGCGGCTGGGCGACAAGAACGAGCCCATGGCGTTCAGTGCCATCGCCGACCACGTCTCGCGCCTTACCTCCGCACAACACACAGGGTTGTTCCATGACCTGTCCATGGCGGCTGAAGAAGCGCGCGCAGCTCGCGCCGACGCGAAAAGCCTCCAGGAACATGGCCCCTGGCAAGCGTGGCTGACCGGCGCCTCCCGAGCGGGCCATGAAGCCGCCCTGTTGGCCTGCATTGGCATGGGCGCCAGCGTGCGCATGCCCGATGCCAACGGGAACACGCCGCTCCATCACGCGGCCCGTTTCGGACACGCCCACCTGGTCAGCCCCTTGGTGGAAGCCGGTGCGGACGTCTCGACATTGAACGGGCAGGGCTGGGCACCGCTCCACCTGGCATCGCTCCACAAGCACGCCCGCGTCTGCCTGCAGCTGATGGCCCACGGCGCTAACCCTGAGCAGCCCGGCTGGCGTGGACGCACCCCCACGCGCATGCACCAGCATCAACACCGGCATGAGCAAGCCCAAGCCCTATGACGCCCTGGGCGAGGTGCCCGGCAACGTCGCCCCTTCGCAACCGGTTCGCTACTGGCACCGCGCCTTGCTGGGCGGTGGATTCGTGTTCGGGGTGGTCTACGTCAGCGCCATGGGCGTTGCCTGGCTCATCCCCAACCCGGACGGCCAACTCATCCGCTACAGCGATGCCCTGCAAGGCGGCCTGGTGACTGGCTACCACTTCCTAACCGCTGGCATTTCGGCTCGTGCTCCCGCGCGGGAGTTCATCGAGCTGGTGTCCTATCACCACCCGGTGGCCACCTGGACACGCATCGGGGTTTCGCTTGCGTTGGCGGGTTACTTGGCCGTCCGTGTATTCCTGAAGGAGGCCAAGCCGGTGAGCAACACCTGGCACCTGGCAGGCGCGCAGATGCTGGAAGGCGAGGAGGCCATTGCCGAGGCACGGCGCCGATCACTCACACCCAAGGAGATTGAAGCCGACCCGTTCGCCTTGTCGTTGCATCCTGACCTGATGTTGTCGAAGAAGCAGTGGGCACGTCACGTGCTCCTCACGGGTTCGGTGGGCTCGGGCAAGAGCGTCATCCTTAAGCACATCTTGGAACAGCTGGCGCGGATGAAGGACGCGAAGCTGTTCCTCTACGACATCAAGGGGGATTTCACCTCGATCTTCAAACGGCCCATCCTCGTGTCGCCGTTTGACGCGCGGTCCTACGTGTGGGACGTGGCCGCAGACGTGCGCACGCCCACCCAGGCGGCTGCCTTCGCAGCTTCCCTCATTCCTGAAGGAGAGGGCAGCTCGAAGTTCTGGACCATGGCCGCCCAGGATCTCTTCATCGGGTGCGTGCGTGAGCTGCAGAACACTCAGCCGAGCGCCTGGGGCTTCCCCGAGCTGGCCCAGCTGCTGCGGCGGCCAGCGGTCGCCATGTGCGAGGGCATGCGCTATCACTATCCCCGAGGCGCAGCCCTGGTCGTCAATGCCGAGAGCCAGACCACCGCCAGCGTGCTGTCCACCCTCGGTGGCTTCACCCGCCTCATCGACGATCTGGCCACCGCCTGGCCCAAGGTGGGCAAACGCCGCTTCTCGATGACCGAATGGATTCGAGACGACTACACGGGCCGCAAGCAAATCATCGTTCAATCGGGGCCTGATCCCACGCTGACCAAGGCCTACATCGCCGCCATGATCAACGTGGCCGTTCCGGATCTCATTGGGCCGGGCTTGCCGGACAATGAGGGCGGACGAGGCCTCTACTTCGTGTTCGACGAGCTCACCAGCGCTGGACGGCTCAACATCGACCCATTGTTGGCGCTGGGGCGCAGCAAGGGCGTGGTGGCCGTCATGGCAGTTCAAGACCATGCCCAGATCGAGTTGGTCTATGGCGAGAAGACGGCGCAGGCGTTCTCCTCCCTGGTGGGCACCCATGTGGTGTGCCAAGTGCAGATGGGGGCGACCCGCGACAAGCTCGCAGGCCAGCTGGGCAAGCGCAAGGTGGCGTGGCGTTCGCACGAGGACAATGCGCAGGTCCACGAAGAAAGCCGGGCGCTGATCTCCAGTGGGGAACTCACTGACCGGCTAGGCTTCCGCAAGGGCAAGCACTACGGGCCGGAGAAGTGGGGCATAGAGGCGATCGTCCAGATGGGAGGGGACGTGCTCCTGCTCGCATGGCCAGGGAAGACCTACCCGCAGGTGCGCGAAGGGCAGGAGCCCGCAGAGTGGACCACCAAGCCCGCTGGGCCCGTTGAAGGGGAGGCGACGCAGTCGGCAACGTTGCCGGGCGGGGCGTTTGCTTTCCCTATCACCCAGGGGGGCGTCGAAGACGTCCAGCGCGTGCTGGCCATGACCCCCGAAGAAATCGACGCGCTGTTCAAGCGCTGAGTGGCCTTGCCAACTCTCCGTTTTCTGGGACCTTGGATCAGTCAAGGTTTCGGAGAGTCACATGATCAATTGCACTCCCATCAACGCCCGCGGCAACAACAAGAACAACGCAAACATGTTCGACTACATGTTGGCCACCGAGCGCCTGGCCATCGACAGCGCGGTGGCTTACTACGCCGGCAGCGGTCCCGATCCCCGGAAGACGATCAATTGGGGCGGCAGCCTCGCCGCCGGACTCGGCCTGGAAGGGCAGCCGGTCAATCGCGAGGTGATGGAACTGCTGGGCAAGGGCTTCTCACCCACCGGAAGGCCGTTGTGCAAAAACGCGGGTGAGGAACCCCGGCTGGTCATCAAAAAGGATCGCTGGGGCAACGTGCGTTTGGACGACGACGGCAAGCCGATGGAGAAGTGGGAGGGCGGCCACCGGGTGGGGTTCGATCTGACCATTTCCGCGCCCGGGGACGTGAGCGTGGCCTTCGCGCTTGCGGATGAGCGCGAGAAGCTGGCCATCCTGGCGGCCCACCGCCAAGCCTGCGCCGTGGCCATGGGCTACATCGAGAGCAAGGTGGAAACCCGCCGGGAGAAGGGAGGAAAGGAAGTCATCGGAACGCAGGGCCTGGTGTGGACCGCGGCCGATCACGTCAGCAACCGGAACGTGGAACCCGACCTTCACACCCATCATCTGGTCTACGGGATCTCGAAAGGCGAGGACGGCAAATGGGGCACCTTCGACGCCATCGAGATCTACCGCCACCGCCACGCCGCCGATCACCTCTATAAGGCAGAGCTCTACAGCGCGATGAAAGCGCTGGGCTACGGTATCCAGCGGGAGCGCGAAGTGGACGTCCAAGGACGCGAGACCGGCCAGATCCTCACCAGCATCGCCGGCATCGACCGGGAGCTCGTGCTCCAGACGAAGACCCGCCGCCAGGAAATCCTGGACTACGTCAAGGAACACCCTTCGGCCAGCCACGACGAGGCCTGCAAGGCCACCCGCAAGAAGAAGGAAGAACCGCCGTTCGAGCAGGTGGTCAAGGACTGGCAGCAGACTTTCGCCAACATCGCCAAGGAAAGACCGGATCTGGTCCCCACCACCCAGTCCCTCAAGCAGACCAAAGGGCAACACCTGGACCCACATACATTCGATGAGGTCTTGAAGCGCATGCACGAGAACGAGGCGATGTTCTGCGAGCATGACCTGGTTCGGGAGCTGGGTATGGAATTCGCCGGGCAGAAGAACGCCGAACAGGTGCTCAAGATGGTGAAGGAGTTCACCGAACAGGACGACCTGGTGCGCGTGAAAGCCGAACACCTCCACGAGGACGATCGGGGAAATCGGTTGGCGCGCAAGCACCGCGAGGACCGATTCGCCGCCACCTGGATGGTCGAATGGGAAGCCGAGATCATCCGCCGCTCGAAGGAGCGGGAGAACGAGACGGACCTGAAGCTGTTCCGCTCTACGGTTGACCGGGAGATCGCCGCGTATGAGAAGCGAAAGGGGTTCACCCTCACCGAGGAGCAGAAGGCCGCCATCGGTCACCTGACCTATGGAACCGCAGGTGTCGGCGTCATGTCGGGGTTGGCCGGCACGGGCAAGACCACCGTGGCTGAAGTCTACAAGCAGTGCTTCGAAGCGGAAGGAAAGCAGCTGATGGGGCTGGCAGTCGGTGGCAAGGCCGCCAAGAAGCTGGAGGAAGAGTCCGGCATGCCTTGCATGTCCGTGGCGAAGTTCTTCTCCCAGGTGCGGCAGGGCAAGGTGGCCCTGACGAAGAAGGACGTGGTCGTGCTCGACGAGGCTGGGATGATCGCCACCGGCGATACCTTAAAGCTGATGACCTATTGTCAGCGCATTGGCTGCAAGCTGTTGGTCCAGGGAGACACAGATCAGCTCCAACCCATTGCGGCCGGCAACGGCTTTGAGCTGGCGAAGATGGCCTTGGGTGACACGAAGCTGACCGAGATCCGCCGGCAGAGGAACGCCGGTGACCTGGTCACCGCGAACAGCTTTTACGAGCGGGACCACCACGGGAGGGTCAAGGACATGCGCCGAGGGCACCGGAGCCGCCAAGGCACCCTCGATATGGGTGCGCAGATCCTTCGCAATCTCAAGGAGCGAAATTGCATCGACGACTTCGGCACCGATAAGCAGGCCCTCAAGGCGCTGGTAGACGACTACCTGAAAGACCCCACCCCGATGGACGAGAAGTTGGTGCTGGCCCACACACGGGGAGAGGTCACCACCCTCAACATGGCCATCCGGAAAGGGCTGCAGGAGCAGGGTGTGCTGGACAAGGAAGAGTTCACTTTCCGGTCGATCGTGAAGGGGCAGTGGGAAGACCTGACGCTGTCCCGTCGGGACCGGGTGATGTTCACGGCGACGAACAACGATTTGGGCGTCATAAACGGCACGGAAGGCACCGTGGAGAGCATTCGCAAGGACAAGGCCGGGGGCTACGACTTGGTGGTGCGCATCGAGGCCTCGAACCCGAAGGAGAACGGGCGCCTCGTGCGGTTCAACACGAGCGAGCACAACGCGCTGGCCCACCGGTATGCCATGACCGTCCACAAGTCCCAAGGGCAAGGCAAGGCGGAGATCTACCACCTGGCCACCAACATGGGCATGCTCGACCAGCAATCGGCCCTGGTGGCGTTCACGCGCCTGACCAAGGGCAGCTACCGAATGTATACGACGGACGACGTCATGGAGCGCATGGCCGAACGCCTGGGCACCGAACGCCATAAGGAGATGGCACTGAGCGTCGGACTGTCCGAGACCCAGGCCGCTCCCGTGCGCAACCTGGTCCAGGACGTGGAAGAACTGCTGGCGGGATTGAAGCCGAAACCCCAGGTGCCGGTGCAGAAGCAACGCGGACCCGTGCTCACCCGGTGACGCAGCGGGCCAGCAGCAAGAGGCTGGCTCCCACGAGAATCCACGGCCACCACCGGATGCGTTCCGAGGGACGCCTGCTTGGCGTGCCCAAGGTCCATCGGCACTGGAGGGCCAGGCATCGCACGTGGGGCGTTGCTCGACGGTGGGGGTTGATGACGATGCCAGGTGGCTTGGCGTAGACACGCCAGCCTTCCTTCGACGCCCTCACTCGCCAGGCCTGTTCGTGTGCTTCGGCTTCCGCCCGGGTGGCCGTCACCACGCCCAGCACATGGAACTGGAAGGGACGGTGCCAGCCGCCCTGGCGTGATCGGTGTTGCTTCTCCCGCTGATGCGGGTTAGAGCTCTGGCCGATGTAGCAGCCCCCGTCGTCGAACAACAAGGCGTAAAGGGTGCGGGGCAGGGCGTGATACTTCTCGCTCCGGCCGAGGTTGTGGCGGTGGGTCATGCTCTCTCCGTGAGTGAAACAACCCACTCACGAATAGATCAGATTCGAGGACTGGCAACCCCTTGCGCGTTTCCGATGCCGATCTACCGTGGCTTATCGACCTCGAGAGGGAACAGGCCTTGGACAACCGATGGATGCGCGCAGCCCGAGTGGGCGACACCGACGAACTGAGCCGGCTCCTACAGGCGGGCATGGATCCCGGGCGCTACGTGCTGGTTGATCAGGGCATGGTGTCCCCTATGGCTGAGCAGGTGACGGCGCTTCACCTGGCCGCATTCGGTGGCCACCTCGATGCCTGCCGATTGCTCCTGGCCAATGGCGCGGAAGTGGATGCCCTGACGTTGCCCTTGGAGCGCAGGGAGAGCGGAGACACGCCATTGATGAGAGCCGTGTGGGGTCGCTCGCTCGCGGTGGCCGAATTGCTGCTGGAGGCAGGGGCGGACGTGGACGACGTCGACGGAATGACGGGGGACACGCCGTTGCTGGCTGCGGCACGGTCGGGCCAGCCGTCCATGTGCCAGTTGCTCCTGGAGCACGGCGCGGACCTGGAAGCGTTCAACCAGGACGGCGAGGGGGCCCTGGACCTGGCCGACGATTCGGAAACGCTGGAAGTGCTTCAAGCCTGGCGGGCGGCCCTCAAGGCAGAGCGCTTGGCCCAGTCATGGGCAACGCCACTTCCCGATCTTGGGTCCCGTGCTCGGCTGTAATCACTTAAATGAAAAGCCCGGGACCAGCCCGGGCTCTTCGTGTGGGTCAGCAGGGAGCGAGGCTCACCGTTCGCTGACCTGGTGTTGCTGGAGGAGCGCACCTGCTCCCATCCCAACGGTCGTGTTGTAAATCACATCCAGAACGGCGCCTATAGCGTTCTTGAATGCCTTGCCCTTGTTGCCATTACCTGTATTGCTTGAACGGATTGCTTTCTTCATGACGTTTTCCTCCGTGTTGTCATCGTTGTTGCGGGTGTCACCATTCCTGTTTCGGTTGAAGAACCATCCCTTGGTGAGAGCCAAGGCGATGGAGGCTATCGGCGCTACGACCATCGTGATGGGTAGGGAATTGAACCCCCACCCCTCTGCGAATTTGTTGGGGCCGATTATACGCCCCTCGTGCCCGGAATGCAACTGTAAGTGCTTGTAAATTATAGCAATTCAATTAAGTTCCAGCAGGCACGAACAAGGGCCCCGAAGGGCCCCTGCCGAGACGGATCACCTCCTTTTATCGACCCAAACGAATGGAAATCCCGACCCCGCCCATGGGCTTGGTCTTGCCGCTGCCGAAGGACACGCCGGCACTGACGTTGACGCGTTCCGTCAGGCGGGTGGACCAACCCACGGCGATGGCGGCTTCGTTGCCGTAGAAGCCGACGCCGGCACCGATGGCGACTTCACCAACGGCCAGGCCGTAAGGGCCACCGGCCGCTGCCATCTGGGCCATCGCGGCATTCTGGGCACCAAGGCCGTTGATGCGCTTGTCGGTGTGGTCAAGGCGACGATCAATCTCGATCCACCGGTCATCCAGCGATTGCTGGAGGTTCCACAGCTGCCCACCGTTGACGGCATCCGTGGAGCCTTGCGTTACTCGGCCGTCGGCCACCTGGGTCACCTGCCGGTAGCCCATGGCCACCTGGTTGGATCCCGTGGTGCGGGTGTTGGCGCCGATGGCCACCGAGTTGGTGTGGGTGGCTTGCGCGTTGTAGCCCAGTGCTGCTGCGTTCACGCCCGCCGCCGAAAAGGTGCCAACGGCGGTGCCGTTCTGTTGCGCGACCGTGGCTGATCCAACCGCCGTGGCGTTGTCCGCTTGGGCTCGTGCGTTGTTGCCAAATGCCGAGGCAGCGCGTCCGGTAGCTTTGGCGCTATGACCCACCGCGGAGCTGACGTGTCCGGTAGCCGTAGATCCGACGCCGGCTGCCAGGCTTCCGTTGCGAGCGGTGGCTTGCTTGCCCACGGCAGTGGAGAAGGTTCCCTCTGCAATCGCATCCTCACCGATCGCAGTTGTGGCTGGGCCATGCGCGTTGGCGTTTCGACCCACGGCAATGGCACCAGAGTTATTGTCCCCAGGGTTGGTGTCGGGGTTCGCGACGGCGTTCTCGCCGATGGCGATGCTGCCACTTCCTTCCGCAGACGCGTATCGACCTGCGGCAACGCTGCCGAGCCCGTCAGCGTCAACTTGCGCGTCGTCGGAACCGTCGTTGTTGCCATTGGCCTGGAAGTAGCGGTTAGAACCCGTGCCCTGTCCGTCTTGGCCGCCGGTGGGATTTTGCTCAAGCGTGTGAAGCCGGCCGTCCAGGTCGTAGATGGCCGCTGTCACGTTGGAGTGCGTGTTGCCGCTCGACAGAGTGATGGACGGCGGAACGAACATGCCATTGACGAATCCGGCGCCACCACCGATGGCGGTGGCCATGGTGCGCAGCTGGCCAACGGAAGCCGCGTCGGTGTCGTTTACGCCGTTGGCGAGATTCGTCACGCGACGGTAGATGCCATATCCCGCATTACCAACACTTGCCTCATCGGAATTCGTGCATTCGCTGAAGGAGCCCAAAGCAACGCAACCATCGGCGTCTGCCTTCGACATCGCTCCAATGGCCGTGCCGCGGGAGGCGCCTGCAGAAGCACCTGATCCTAGGGCCGTTCCGAACGTGCCGGATACTGAAGTATTGGAACCGATAGCGGTTCCGCTGTTCGAGGCGGAAGCCCCTGCGCCAAAGGCAGAAGAGTTAACGCCCGTCGATTCTGCTCTCGCACCCACTGCGGTTGCACTCGGCCCGTTCGCGTGGCTCATGTGCCCCACCGAGGTGGTGCTGCAGCCCTGGGAAGTGGCTTCGTTGCCAACCGCGGTAGCCCCCACGCAGGGGTTTCCGTCAATCGTGCCGCCATCTGCCAAGGCTCGTGCACCAATGGCCGTGGAGAGGTCCGTGACCGCATGGGCGCCGTCGCCCACGGCGGTGGTTTCGAGGGCGGTCGCGGTGGCGTTGTTGCCAACCTGGACCTGCGCCATCGCCGTGCCCGAGAACAGGCAGGCGAGCAGCGCCAAGTGAATGAGGGAGCGTTTCATGGTGGGTGTCCTCCGACGAGTAGGGGTGTCTACTCACGAGTAACACGCAGCGGGAAACGCGCAAGGGGGGGTAGAAGAGCTTCCCGACCCGACTACGGGACCGACAGGAGACCTCATCGGGCCGGGAAGCAGCAGGCAAGGAGGAAGCCTGCCTCTTCTTTTCTATACAAGGATTTCAGATTGGCAAGGGGGCCTTGCGCGTTTCCAATTTTCCTTTTGCATGAAGAGTAGACCCGTATGAGTAAGGAGGCCTACTCATGAAATCCCGTTCAATGAAGGCGCTGCTGGCGTCTGTCCTATTCCTCGTTGTCACCGTGCCGGCGCATGCCCACGTTCCTGCCGACTCCATCGCCGATGTCCACGGCAAGAAACCGGGGCTGTTCAAGCGGTTGTTCCACCGCCACAAGGACGCTCCTCAGTGGGACGGCGTCCACCCCGACCTGCGGGCCAAGCTGGAACGGATCCAGCTGCAGATGAAAGAGGAGGGCTATGACCTGCGCCTGGCCGAGGGCTACCGGTCCGAGCAACGCCAGGCCGAACTCCTGGCCAGCCAGAAGGGCGTGACCCAGGTCGGCCCGGGTCGCAGCTGCCACAACCACGGCTTCGCCGCCGACATGGTCATCCACAAGCGGGGGCGACCCAGCTGGAACCTCAAGAACGACCACGTTCGCCAGGGATACGAGCGGTATGGGGAACTGGCCCAGGCGGCCGGCTTGCGGTGGGGTGGGGCTTGGACCGACTTCAAGGACATGCCCCATGTCGAGATGCGCACGCCCTGCCTTCTGGCCATTCGTTCTTATAGGGCCGGACAGGAGGTGAGGGTGGCGGCCGTGGTGCCCGAGCCCTTGCCGCCCCTTTGGCCGGGCTTGGACCCTCTGGCCATCACGCCAGCGGAGGAGTGCGTCGGCTTCGTGTGCCGCCGCCCATGGGAGTGGAGCGTGTCCACGTCGCGTCTCGACTGGAGCGCGTGGTGGTCCTTGCCAATGCCCGTGTTCGAGGGGCCTCAACAGTGCCCGGTGGGCACCGATTTCAGGACGCCGTGGCGGGCTTGATCCTGTTGCGATGGTGTTGCGACGGGTGTTCCCGATTTTTTCAAGAGGAAGCAAAGTTAGCGGAAAGCAGGGGAAATAAGAGCGTTATCTGAACATACGCCAATGGTGCTTCATCAACGGGGTGTGTTCGGGCTTCTTCTCGGTCACGCGGGGTCCACTTGGTCGGCTGGGCAGGGAGCTGCCGCAAAGAGGACCATTGTAGGCGCTGAGCCGTGGTTGGACGAAACTGAAGCGGGCTGTTGGTCCGATCTGCCCGAGCCGGGCAGGGCCTCCGTGGCTACAGGGCGTTGGACCAGCGCGGCAGGGTTGCGTGGCACGGCATGGGCTGCGAGCTTTGCCGGCCAAGGCGCGGGGCATGACGCGAAGTTCAGCCCGCGGGGACCGAGAGAGATGAGCATTCAGCCGCGATTGACGATCGCACCGCAACGAAGGCGCACTGGGGCGTGGCTGCCGCCAGTGAGAGAAGTGGCGCCTGTGTTGCGATACGAAACCGGGTGGATGCCTGATTAGAAATTCAGGGTCAGCGTTGCTCCCACGGTGCGGAAGCTATCGGGTTGCAGGTATTGCATCAAACCGCCGGCGTTGAGTAACGGGGCATATGAAGCGAAGCCGCGGTAGTGCTCATCGAGCAGGTTCCTGGCGTACACCGATACGTTCCAACGCCCATCTTCCGCGCCGATGCCGGCGGATAGATTGGCAACGCCGTAGCCGTCGCTCTTGCTGCTTGATTGCGCGACGGTGTTGTAGAAGGAACTCTTATAGCTCCAGCCGGCGCTTGCATTCGCCGCCAGTCCATTGCCAAGGGAGCGATAGTAGACGCCATTGAGTGAATAGCTGTACTTGGAGACAAAGGCTGGCGCGAACCCAGACAGGTCATCCTGCAGGATGCCATCGACAAGCACGCACTGTGCATCGTCGTCCGCGCTGCAGCGGCCATAGTAGTCGAGGAACTCCGCATCGGTGATGGCACCATTGGCGATAACTGTGAAGTCATCGGTAGGACGCCAGTTGATTTCCAGTTCCATGCCTTGAGTGCGCATCTTGCCAGCATTGGCCATCTCGAAGCCATTGGTCTCCGGCACATACGCCTGTGCCTGGAAGCCCTTGAAATCGGATCGGTACAGGCTGGCGTTCATGGTCAGGCGGCGATCGAGGAATTGCGACTTCACGCCAAGTTCGTACGCAGTGGATTTCTCTGGCTGGATGCGGGAAGAGCCAGTGTTGGTAGGGTCTACGGTCGGGCCTTTGTAGCCGGTGCCCGCACTTGCGTACCACATCAATGTTGGCGTTTGCTGGAACTGTACGGCCACCTTTCCGGAGATGTTATCCCTGGCGATCTCGGCCTCGGAGGCGATGACGGTGTTCATGGGGCGAACTGGCTTTCCGTCTACGAAGGGTACTTCGATCGGTGTCATGCCGGCGACCACTTTGTCATGGGTGTAGCGCAAGCCGGCACTGCCTGACCAGCGATCAGTCAGCTGATAACTAGCGTTGGCATAGAACGCGTGGCTCTTGGTATCCGCGTCCACATGCTGTTTCGGGCCGTTCAGCGAAAGATAGAAGTCCGGTGGGGGAATCTCATAGCTGAAGCCGCCGTAGGCAAAGTACTCGTACGTACTGGCCACGTTTACATAATAGGCGCCCAGTACATAGCTGAGCCGGTCTTCGAACACATTGTCGGCAAGGCGGAACTCCTGGCTGAGCTGGTGCGAGCGGATGGTCGTCAGGTTGTAGTTCAGGTAGTCGGCCGGTGTCTGGTCCATGTCCTGCATCTGGTGGACGCGCGCACCACGATAGGCCGTGATCGAGGTCAGCTGGGCACCATTGGCGAGCTTGAGGTCTGCCTTCCCGGAGAAGCCGGTGACCCCTTGAAACGCTCCGGCATCAGCGTCGGCGTAGCTGCGGAAGTTGTTGCCGCCCACGTTGCCAAACCCGGCAAGCACGTCATTGAAGCCGGTATCGCCGCCCAGCGAGTAAGGTATGGCAACCGAGCGGGTGAACAGTGTCTGGCGGTCGGCAGTCAGCAGAAGATCGAGGTCTTCTGTCGGCGACCACAGCCACTTTCCGCGCACGCCCCTGGCGGTACGGTCACCGATGTTCCAGTCGCGGTGCGGGTTGGTAATCGCGCCGTCCTGTTCGTTGTAATACGCGGATAGACGCAATGCGGAGGTGTCGCCGACGCCGAGGTTGCTGGAGAAGCGCGCCACATGCTCGTTGCGTTGGCCCAGTGACAGCGACAGGGATGAACTGTTGCTGCCAATCTCGGGGTTGCGTGTGCTGATGTTGACTACACCGGCCGATGCGTTCTTTCCGAACAAGGTGCCTTGCGGGCCGCGTAGCACTTCAATGTGCTCGATATCGTTGAACCCAGC
The DNA here is from genome assembly GCF_056760135.1 of Stenotrophomonas sp. STEN023. Lineage (NCBI taxonomy): Bacteria > Pseudomonadati > Pseudomonadota > Gammaproteobacteria > Lysobacterales > Lysobacteraceae > Stenotrophomonas > Stenotrophomonas sp. STEN023. The sequence continues at coordinate 65,622 of NZ_JBRREF010000008.1, forward strand.
CACGCCAGGATCGCGGGGTATGCTGATGACGACGTCATCAACCACGGTGCCGACGGTCTGCTCCGAGGCAACACTGAAGGCTTGGGTGCCAATGCCGCGGACCTGAAAGCCGCCGCTGTTGGCAGTGCCTGCCGTGGCAGAGAACGACACGCCTGGTGCGAGGTACTGCAGGTCAGAGATGCTACTCATGTTGGTGCGGTCAAGCTGTTCGGCGGTGACCACGCTGATGGAGATCGGTGTGCGCTGTAGCGGCTTTACCTGATGTGTTGACCTGACCATGACCGCATCGAGGTCCTTGGTCGTTGGCTCTGCGTTGCTTGCCGTATCCTGGGCCAACGCAGGTTGTGCAGCGGTCAGCGCCGAGAGCAGAGCCAGTGACAGGGGACTGCAACGGATGCTGGTTCGTGGTTGCCGATGTGGGACGTGGGGCGATTGCATCATGCGTTTCTCTCCGATGATGATGTTGCAAGGCCGGCGGAGCCGGGAGGACAGGGATCAAAGTGATGTGGGACAGCTGCCTGGCAGCTGTTGCAGGGGGCAAGGAGGGCAGGGGCGAGGACTGCGCTACCGACGCCTGATCGGTGTGTTTCGCCATGGCGTCGCCAGACCGCGCCCCATCCCGCGCGCAGTGCGCTGGAAACGTGCAGAGGAAAATGGGAACAAATTGGCCCCGTAATACTCAGCCTGGACAAACGTCCAAACTGCAGGGGTAGCTGCTAGGCCAGGGTGCTGTCAGCCGATCTTCGACGCCGGAGACCTTGGCCTGATCGATGCCGCCATTGATTGCGCGTACATCGCTGAGCGTGTTGGCTGCATGGGCCTGGTATTGGCAGCTGGAGAGCCGTCGCGTGCAATGCAATCGCCGCAGGCTTTCTACACAGTTGGTGATGGCGCGGGAGTCGCGTTGGAGCGCAATCGTGGCCAGCACTGGCAAGCAACCAGCGTAGATCCGATTGTTTCTTCAGCCTGCGTATTGGACGCAAGCTGGTGCTGGCTGAAAGTCGGTGCTGCGATACCGCGTTACGTTCCATTATCTGGTCGGCTCCACGCATGTTGATCGATGGCTGTGACGATTTGCGGGAGCGACGATGTGCAAGTGGCGATGTCGGTGTCAATACATTGGTGTGAGATGCGCGATCAGGAACATTCCATAGGTGGGTACAGTCGCGCCGGCGTTGGATAGATTCTTGATTTTTCTCGGCAATAACAGCGTTCTTGTTCTGGTGCGCTGCGTGCTCGCAGCGATCGCCATCGATGTTTGTTGCGGTAGCGTCATTGGTTTGCGCCAAAGCATGTATTGCAGGTTGCGTGTTGGCTGTCGGAAAAGGTACAGATATTCCGCAGCTTTCTGGACAGTTCCGGGTGGGATCCTGTGCGCAGAAGCAGTCGATCTCGGTCCTTGGAATGACCATGAGTTACCCACGGAATCCGCCAGCCGAAGCGAGCAACAAGCTCAGCGAGCTGCAATATGGTTCGTTGTGCTCGATGAGCGGTAGCGCATCTTCTCTTTCGAAAGGCACTGGCATGACCGCGGCTTCGCAGGCGAAACCCAGATAAGCAGCAAACGCTGCCATTGCAGGTCAAGGCTGAGGTGTTCTGCCGCTCTTGGAGGTCTGCAGCATGCGCTGCCGGAAGAACGGATACAGTGCTGCGCTGAACAGCACCGCCACCGTTGCGTAGGCCAATAGCTGCGCATCCGCGCCGAGTAGCGCGTACAGGCAGTAGGCGATGGCGGCGGCTGCGGTGACCAGACAGGCAGCACGCATCCAACCCTGTTCGCCGCGTTCCAGGGTAGTGCAGATCAGTGCGCCGGCGGAGAACAGGTAGGGAATGATGGTCAGCAGTACTGCGATATTGGTCAGCTGGTCGAACTGACGGGCGAGGGTGGGTGAAGAAGTAACCAGCAGCAGCGCGCTCATCAGCACCGCCACGATCATCAAACCAGCGCCGGGCATGCCGTGCTTGTTGAGTCGGCAGAACACGCGCGGGAACAGGCCATCTTCGGCTGCCGCCTTGGCCGATTGCCCGACCAGCAGCATCCAACCGCCCAAGGCACCGGCCGACTTGAAGATCGCGCACAGTGCGATGACCAGTACGCCCCAGGGGCCGATCATCAGCTGCGCGACATCGGCGAACGGCGCGGAGGAATCGCGCAGCTGCGCCATCGGTACCATGCCCATGATCACCAGCGAACAGCTGATGTAGATCACCGCCGCCAGCGCCAGCCCGAACAGGGTGGCGAGCGGAATATTGCGCTTGGGGTTGTCGATGACATCGGCCGATACCGCCGCGCTTTCCACACCCATGAAGGCCCATAGCGCGATGGAAGCGCTGCGTGAGATGGCTGCGCTGTCGTCCATGCCGCTGACGTTCCAGCCGGCACTGAACAATGCCGGGTCGAACCACCACCAGCCGAATATGGCGATGCCCAATATCGGGATCAGCGCCAGCAGAAGCGTGCCGGTCTCCAGTGCACCAATCCAGCGCGCACCGCGCGCATTGGCCAGGCTCAACAGCCAGATCACCGCGAGGGTGAAGCCCAGTCGCGGGTAGACATCCTGCAACCAAGGCCACAGGTGGCTCAGGTAGCCGGTCACCACCAGGGCGATGGCGACATTGCCGATCCAGTTGCCGAACCAATAGGCGTAGTTGCTGACGAAGCCGATGTAGTTGCCGAACGCGTCGCGTGCGTAGGCGTAAGGGCCGCCCGGTTGCGGGTCCAGTTGCGACAGGCGCGCGAACACCAACCCGAGCGCGATGGCGCCCGCGGTGGCGATCAGCCAGCCTATGGAGGAGATGCTGCCAACCGTGGCCAGATTGGCCGGTAACAAGAACACGCCGGTGCCGATCATGTTGCCGGCAACCAGCATGGTGGCCATGGTCAGGCCCATCTTCTTGGGTGTTGGCGTGCTCATGTCCAGGCCGGGTCGGAGGTGAAGTCGATGGTCAGCCAGAAGCGTCCCGAGCGCGCATCCAACTGTGATGCGATCTCATCGCGCAGGCGGTCGACATCGCCGATGCTGCCGAGTTGGGTGTCGGGCCTGGTGAGGATGTGGATCTCGACAAACTGCATGCGGCCGATCTTGGCGACATGGCTGGTGAAGCCTTCGAACTGGTACTTGGCGACGAATGCCTGCATTACCTGTTGCACCAATTGGTCCAGCTCACTGGGCGCTACCTGCAGGACTTCGCGCGCAGCTTTCCATGCTCCAAGCAGCGGCACCGGTAGCGTCGCCAAGGCGATACAGGCGAGCACCAACGGGTCGAGATAGGGAATCCAATGTTCATGGGCGCCACCGCGCAATGTCAGTGCGATGACGAAGGACAGAACGACCGCAAGGCTCATCAACCCGGTCAGCAGCCACGCGCGTGCGTCCAGCCGCAGCAGGCCGGACTGCAGCAGCTTCGCGTGACGGCTGATCCACACGGCCATTGCCAGATCCACTACCGCCAGCAAACCGGCCCAGAGCAGGCCGGGGCCAAGTCGTGTCTCGTGGCCACCGTCGCTGAAACCGATCACTGCATTGGCCAGCGCGTAGATGCAGGCCAGACTGAGAATGGCGCCGCCGAGCGCTTCAACCATGGGCTCCAGATGCCAGAAACCGTATTGGAAACGTGGGCTCTGTTCACGGGCCATCAAGCGCAGTACGGACAGTGCCACCAGCGTCAGCGCCACATCGACCAGGCTGTAGATGCCATCGAACAGGATCGCTTGTGAGCGGGCAAGCATGCCGCCAACGAAGCCGATCGCAGCGACCAATACGGTGGCTGCGATAGACAGTTGCAAGACACGTTGTTCCTGGCGGGTGCTGGTCATTTGGTTGGTCGGCGGCCCGGTAGCTATATGAGGGAGCTAGGCTGTAGAAGCCCCTCTCCCGTTTACGGGAGAGGGGTTGGGGTGAGGGCGCTTTGAAAGCACGTGGAGCAGGTTTTCAGCAAGGCGGATCCAAAAAAGATGCAAAGCAAAGTCCATAGCCAATAACTAGAAGCTAGAAGCAAAGAAGAGCTCCCCGTATCCGCCCCTGTGGGGCACCTTCTCCCGCAAGCAGGAGAAGGGAAGGCATGTATTGCTTTTGCTTCGGGGGTCAGATCTTCAAAACCTCCACCCGGTAACTCGGCTTCTCCCCGCTGTTATCGATGATCAAGCCATGCACATCCGATTCAAACCCAGGGAAGCGCGCATTCTGCTCACGGGCGATGCGCAGCGACTGGATGATCGGTTCATCGCTGGCGCCAAAACGTTCGCCCGGCATGATGGTTGGGATGCCCGGCGGGTAGGGCACCAGCATGGTGCCGGCGACGCGGCCGCTGAGCTGGTCGATATCCACCCGCTCGATCTCGCCACGCACCAGGTGGTCATAGGCTTCGGCAGGGGTGATGACCGGCTCCGGCAGCTCCACGTACATCTCGCGCATCACCTCGGCCACACGGAACTCACGGTTGAACTCATGCAGCGCCGTACACAGGTCGCGAAGGCCCCAGCCGGCGTAGGCGGCGGCATTGTCTTCGAGCAGACTGGGCAGTGACTGGCTCAGCGGTGCGTTGGCGTCGTACAGGTCCTTGAATGCCAATAGTTCGGTGACCAGGGTGCTCCACTTGCCCTTGGTGATGCCCATCGAGAACAGGAACAACACCGAGTACAGGTTGGTCTTCTCCACGGTGATGCCGCGTGACCACAGGAACTTGCTCAGCACCGCTGCCGGAACGCCCAACTTGCCCATCTCGCCATCCATCGACAGGCCGGGCGTCAGCAGGGTGACCTTGATCGGATCGATCAGCACATAGTCGTCGGCGAGATTGTCGAAGCCGTGCCAGCGTGCGTCCGGTCGCAGATACCAGTCCGGGCGCGAGGTGACCATGGGTTTGGAACTGTCGCCCTTGGCCAGAGTTCGCTCGACGCCGTCGGGTTGCCAGACCTTGAACCACCAGTCATCGCGGCCCAGGTCCTCGCTGACATGCAGCATCGCGCGGCGGAAGGCGACGGCTTCATCGTGCATTTCCTGCACCAAGGACTTACCCGCGTCACCTTCCATCATCTTCGAGGCCACGTCGCAGGAGGCGATGATGCCGTAATGCGGACTGGTGGAGGTGTGCATCATGAAGGATTCGTTGAAGCGCTCCGCATCCAGTTCCCGCGTTGCCGCATTGCGCACATGGATCATCGATGCCTGCGAGAATGCAGCCAGCAGCTTGTGCGTGGAATGGGTGGTGAAGATGATCGCATCCTGCTCACGCGGCTTGCCCTTGGCCATGCCGTAGTGGTTCTCGTAGAAGGGGTGGAACGCGGCATAGGCGTACCAGGCCTCATCAAAGTGCAGGAAGTCGACGGCGCTGCCAAGGTTGTCGGCAATCTTCTCGGCGTTGTAACAGAGCCCGTCGTAGGTGGAGTTGGTGACCACCGCGATGCGCGGCTTTGCACCGGGCTTGGCTGCCTTGCTGGCCAGGGGATTGGCCTGGATCATCTTCTGCAGTGACTCGCCGGAGAACTGGTCCAGGCTGATCGGCCCGATGATGCCGTGGGCGTTGCGGCTTGGGGTGAAATACACCGGGATACCGCCGGTCATGATCAGCGAGTGCAGCAACGACTTGTGACAGTTGCGGTCGACGAACACGATGTCGCCACGCGCAACCGTGCCATGCCAGACAATCTTGTTGGCAGTGGAGGTGCCATTGGTGACGAAGAACGTATGGTCGGCGCCGAAGTTGCGCGCGGCCTCGGCTTCGGCGTCACGGATCGGCCCGGTGTGGTCGAGCAGTGAGCCCAGCTCCGGCACCGAGATCGACAGATCGCTGCGCAAGGTGTTCTCGCCGTAAAACTGATGCAGCGCACGGCCTACCGGCGACTTGGTGAAGGCGACACCGCCGGCATGCCCAGGCGTATGCCAGGAGTAGTTGGATTGTGCGGAATGGTGGATCAGCGCCTTGAAGAACGGTGGCAGCAGCTTGGCCATGTAGTCGTCGGCGGCGCGCATCACCTGGCGGGCGATGAAGCTCTTGGTGTCCTCGAACAGGAAGATGTAGCCGTGCACGAACTTGAGCAGCTTGCTCGGTATCTTCTCGATGGTGCGGCGTTCGCCGTAGAGGAATACCGGCAGGTCGGCGCGGCGCTGGCTTTGCTCGCGCAGGAAGGCGAGCAGGCGTTGGAACTGGTCGTCATCGTCCTCGGTGCCGTCGATGGAAATCAGCACCGCCGACGCCGCCACATAGGTGCGTGCGCCGGCGCGGGCATCGTCCAGGGTCAGGCCCGAGAGCACGCGCTGGTCGCTCTTGCGCAGTTCTTCGGCCAGGGCGCGGATGAGGATGCCGGCGATACGCGGCGATTCGTAGTCGGCATCGATGATGACGATCGGGTAGTCGAGTGATTTGAAGTACATGATGTTGTTCCTATCTACCGAGCGGGGGATCAGTTCGTGCTGGCACGGGCGGTGCCATTCGGAGTGAATTTGGCCAGGCGCTGCTTGCGGCGCTCATCGCTGAAGAACGGATAGAACACGGTGATGAACAGTACGAACAGGAAGGCGTACTGCACGATGCTGCCGGACGAGCCGTAGATGGCCCACAGGCAGTAGACGACGGTGATGCTGGTCAATAGCCAGAACGCGCCGGTGTGAACAAGGGTGTGCGAGCGCTCCACCACGAAGTAGCAGGCCACGCAGGAGTAGATATAGGGCAGCAGGGTCAGCACGACCGCGGCCGAGGTGATCACGTCGAACTGCGCGGATGCGGTTTCCGATGTGGAGGTGATCAGTACCGCCAGCGTCATCAGCACGGCGACGATCAGCACGCCTTTGACCGGCACTTCATCCTTGTTGATCTTGCTGAAGATACCGGGAAACAGGCCGTCATCCGATGCCGCCTTGGCGCTCTGCGCGGTCAGCAGGATCCAGCCGCCGAGTGAGCCGGCAGCGCCGACGAAGGCGCACAAGCTGACCAGCGCGCCACCCCAGCCGCCAACTGCGTTTGCGGCCGCCAATGCGAACGGCGCATCCGATACCTGCAGGTCGGCGTTGGGCACCATGCCCATGATCACCGAGGAGCTGGCTATATAGGCGATTGCCGCAAGAAAGACGCCAGCCAGGGTGGCGCGGGCAACGTTCTTCTCCGGATTCTCGACCACACCTGCAGTCACAGATGCGGATTCAACTCCAATGAACGCCCACAAGGTCAGCGCCGCCGCGCTGGATACGGCGCCGAAGTTGGATTGGCCGGAGACGTTGTAGGCGCCCTTGAAGATGGTCGGGTCGAAGTAGAACCAGCCGAAGACGGCGATGCCAAGGATCGGTATCAAGGCGAAGCTGGTGGTCACCGTCTGCACGCGGGTGACAAAAGATGGGCCGATGACATTGGCAAAGCTCAGCGCCCATACCAGTGTCAGCACCGCGATACAGCGTGGCACGGGCTCGGACAGGATCGGGAAGAAGTAGCTGAAGTAGCCCACCGCCGCGATCGGGATGGCGACATTGCCGATCCAGTTGGCGAACCAATAGATGGTATTGGTCTGGAAGCCCATGTAGGGGCCGAACCAGTCACGCGCGTAGGCATAGGGGCCGCCGGCCTGTGGCGCCAGTTTGCCGAGCTTGGCGAACACGAAGGCCAGCAACAATGCGCCGGCGGTGGTGATCAGCCAGCCCCAGATCGAGGCGGTGCCGATCTTGGCCAGGCTGGAGGGCAGCAGGAATACACCTGAGCCCATCATGTTGCCTGCCACCAGGAAGGTCGCGCCAACGACCCCGATTTTCTTCTGACCTGCCATGACTATCTCCTCTCACCGGCGATGCCGGGTAATTCGATGGGAAGGACATTGCGTGAATCGTTGGGTGGCCAGCCGCACTTGAGGTGCGGTCATCGGCTGCCTGTTACTTGATGAAGTTGTATTGCAGGCTGCCCTGCAGGCGCAGGGTGTCCGCATCGCGGCCGTTCTGCAGTTGCTGCTGGCCGTAGAGCAGTTCCATGCCCATGGTCCAGGACGGTGCCGGGCTCCACAGCAGGTTCAATGCCGCGTAACGGCTGCGCCGGAACGCGTCGCTGGCCAAGGCATCGGCGCTGTCGATCTGCAGTTGTCCGTAGATCAGGTTGGAACGCCAAAGCTCCGACCAGTAGTGGGTATAGCCGAAGAAGCCGCCACGCAATGGCAGCGCCTTGAGGCGTCCGTCGGTATCGAGGGCGGCGTCGAGATTGGAGCCGGTCAGGTCGGCGGTATAGCGGCTTATGCCCTTGCCGCCAATCAGGCCGAACAGCAGCAGGTCGCGCTCGGCTATCGCGTAGGAACCACTCAGCTGCAGACCGCCGCCGAACGTACGGTCGCTGCGGCCATCGCCGTCGTAGCCCAGGCTGCGCAGCACCGCGCCCAACTGCAGGTGGCCCCAATCGCGCTCCATGCGTGCGACCAGGCTGATGTCGGGCAGGTGCTCAGTCTTGCTGTCGTTGTCGCCGGTATTGGCCAGCTGCGAATCAGGGTTTTCGGCCGCCACGGTCACGCTGTTGCCCTTGCCCAGCGCAAAACTGTGGTGGATACCAGCCACCAGCAGGTAGCCAGCCGCGCCAGGGCCGGCAAAGTCCAGCGTGTCTGGCAGCGAGTCGGCATCCATGAAGGTGGAATAGCCGTAGCCGGCATAGGTATTACCCAACTGGCCGTAGGCGTGGCGCAGGCGGAACTCGTAGCTGTCGCTGCTGCCGAAGAAGTCGTTCTCCAGGTAGAAGCGCAGCTTGCCGTGCGTGGTGGGGCGCCGCGCTTCGAAGCTGAAGCGGGTCTGCTTGGCGTGCATGCCGAAGTGCGAGACATCGCGGTGCGGGCTGTCGACCGGAATCGATGAGGTGATGAACTGCTCGGTATCACCGGCGGGCCGTCGGTCGGCGGTGGCGTCGAGTTTTGCGTAGCCACCGAGCCTGATCATTGTCTCGGTGCCTGGGATTGCAATGAAACCTTTCAGTTCCGGATCGGTCGGTGACGGTGCGTTGTCCAGGCGTGAGGCGGCAGTGGAAGGGTCTGCGACCGAGTCGCGCGCCGGTAGTATGGTCTGTGCGGCAGCCGCTTTGCCGGTGCCGGGAACTGCCGCATCCAAGAGGGAAACCGTGGCTTGCGGTGGCGGAAGTGGTGGAGGTTTCGGGGTGGGGCTTGCCTGTCCCTGTTCCAGCGCATCAAGCCGTGCGTTGAGTGTTTGCAGATGCTGCTGGGCCTGGGCGATCTCCGCGCGCAGTGCAGCAACGGAGTCCTGCGCGTTTGCCGCACAGGGCAGCAGCGCAAGTGGCAGCAGTGTGGCCAGCGTCAGTGGTTTCATCGCCAGTTCCGTGGAGAAAGAAATGCCACTCACGGCCGGGACGGATCCCCGCCGCGATTTCACCTGTCGCATAGGTGGTTACGCGCAGGTCGCCTCCCTCGGCCCGCGCAAAACCTGCCCATTTACCATCGTTGAAATCAGGTTATGACTACGTGAATTTAGGATGAAACCCAATGTCATAAACCGTGATTTCTGATAGCAGGGCTGGCTTCAGTCTTCGCCATTCATCCGGCCGGTTTCCAGCGAAACCCGACTGCCATCCAGCAGCCCGCGACTGAGCTTGCCGTCCTCGATGAACAGTAGCTCGCCGCTCTCGCCGTCCTTGATGCTGCTGTCGATGGCGATGATGCGATCGCCATGGAAGCTGCTGACATGCGGCATCGAGGTGTGTCCGACCACGATGCGCTTGAGCCCGAGCTGGTCAAGCACGGCCTGCACACCGGCGGTATCCAACTGGCCGTTGAAATAGCCGCGGTACCAGATCGGGCTGGTCTTGCCGTCGTACAGCGCTGCGGTGGACGGATCTGCCTTCACCTCCGCCTTGGGCCGGCCCAGTGAGGCCTGGTAGGCGGCGTTGGTGGCCGCTGGATCGAGTGCGAGTTGCAGTGCGTCGGGCGAAATACCGCCGTGCAGGAACAATGTATCGCCTATGCGTAGCAGCACCGGGCGGGTGCGCAGCCACTGCCCGATCACCGAATCGGCGCCGTACAGTTGCGGGTAGCTGCGGCCCAGCAGCTGTGCGCTGCGCAGGTACTTGGGATTGACGTAGCGCAGGTCGTCGTACAGCGTCATGGTTTCGTGGTTGCCAAGCACGAAGTGCACTGCGCCGCCTGCCTGCGCGGCCTGTTGCTGCAGGCTGTAGAGCAGCCAGAACGTCTCGGTGACCTGCGGGCCACGGTCGAATACATCACCGGCGATGATCAGCGTGTCCTGTGCCAATGCCCAGTTGTCGTCGCTGTCGATCACACCATTGGCGCGCAGCAACTGCTGCAGCAAGGCGTACTGGCCATGGATGTCGGAGACGGCGACGATGCGCGGTACCGCAGGCAGCACCGATGCAGCAGTCGTGGCAAGCGGGGCAACACGCAGCGGATGCGGATAGCCGCATCGCGCTGCGACGCTGATGGCTGCACCGCGCTTGCCCTTCAATTGACGGGATATCACCTGGTCTTCGCAGATCCAATGCGCCTGCAGGCGGCTACCGTCGCGGAACACGTAAGGACCGTCGGCCTGCACATATGCAGCCGGCTCAGGGACCTCGCGGGCACCCGCATCCACGGCGGGCAGGGCGCCACATAGCGGCAGGATGAGCAGGGCGCGGGCTACAGACATTGGGGGTTCCGATGGCGGGCGCCTTGTTGCGCCCGTTGGCAGCCTAGGCCGCTGTTGCCGCATCTGCATGTGCTATCGGTTGGTTATGCGTGCTGCTCAGTCGCGGCGCAATGCGTTGCGGCCCGGTGCGGTGGGCAAGGCATCGCTGCCCAGTACCACCCGATTGCGGCCCTGCTTCTTGGCCTGGTACATGGCCGCATCAGCACGTGCCATCACCCGCTCGTAGTCCGGGTGGCCGTCGTAAAGGGCAACGCCGATGCTGGCGCTGATCGGCAGCAGCTGGCCATCGGCCAAGGTGACGGGGGTATCGATAATGCGGCGACACAGGCCATCGGCAATCACCATGGCCTGACGTTCTTCCACCGCCACCAGCACCACGACGAATTCCTCGCCGCCATAGCGGAATACATAGTCGCTGCCACGGGTGAACTGGCTGAGGATGCCGGCCACATGCTGCAGGGCGCGATCACCGGCTTCATGGCCGTGCTCATCGTTGATGGCTTTGAAATGGTCCAGATCCAGCAACAGCACGGCGAAGCTGTCGGCGGACTTTTCGGCCAGCTCGATCTCACGGCGCAATACGGTGGGCAGGAAGCGGCGGTTGAGCAGGTTGGTCAAGGCGTCGCAACCGGCATCCAGTTCGCCGATGCGCTCGAACAACATGCCCAGCAAGGTGCGGATCTGGCCGACCTTGGAACGCACGTCCTGCAGTTGCGCCGAGCGCGCGGCCGGGTCGCTGTCCTGCTGCAGGGTGTGTTGCAGCAACTGGTCGACCTCGTGGACCAGACCGGTGATCTGCCGCGTTTCCGAGCTTTCGCCAAAGCTCGGAATGCCCTTGTGGTTGAACCACAGGCCGAACTCCGAACGTTCCAAGGTCTGGAAGCTGCCCAGGTCGCCCTGTGCCGCAAGGGCGTACAGAAGGGTGTTTTCCCAGTCCAGCAACAGCGCACGCTGACGTTCGCGCTCGGTGCCGACGTTCTGCACCAGTGAGAACAGTCGATAGGCGGCATCCGTGCGTGAGGAACGTTCCCGTGCATTGGAATAGGCAAGTGTCATACCCTCCAGCGCGATGTCGAACGATGCGGTGAGGCTGGCAATGGCGGCATGTGCGGCTTCGGAGTGTCCGGCCTGCGCGCCGATCAGCTGGAACAGGCGTTGCTTCAGCACGCGGGTGCCACGGGTGACCAAGTCAACCGGTATGCCCACGCGTGCATGCACATCGCCGATGACGCGCTGGTTGGCAATCAGCTGTTGGACGTCGGCGGACGTGGCGCGCAGCAGGTCCTTGACCCAGCGCTGCATGGCCGGCTGCAGTCGTACCCGCACCTGGTCATGTGACATCGAGCGTGAGGCACGCGCGTCGTTCATCATGACCTTGTAAAAATGCGCGGCCAGTTCAGCGGCATGCGCGTCGGCCAGGCTCGCGAGGATCTGGCTCGCCTCGGCACCGGCGGCGTCGAGGCTGTGTTTCCAGGCATCTGCGAGCGCGTTGCTGTCGGTGTCTGGGGGTGGTGCGGGGACGATGTTCATGCGTACGACCGGTAAAGTGCCAAGAGGCAGCCGACTATTATCGGCAGCAACAACAGGTTTTTGAGGACGTTGTGTTGATGGCTGGATTCACTGTTTGTTCAAGTTCGCTTGTGCTGGGCACCACTATCGGAATGGCGGAATGATCAGCGCCGGCCCGTTTCCGTTGATGGCGCTGGTTGCACTGGTGGCGCTGGCAATTGGCTGGTTGTTCGCGCGTGCATTGGCACCAGCTGCCGATGGAATGCGCAGCCGTGCCGGCGCGGTGGTTCTGGATGCGTTTCTGCTGGGCTTGCTGGGCGCACGGATGGGCCATGTGGCGCTGCATGCTGGCGACTATCTCGCGCAGCCGCTGTCCATCATTCGTCTGGGCGATGGCGGTTATTCGATATGGGCCGGCCTGCTGGTCGCCGCCGCCTACGCGCTGTGGAAGACCCGCCAGCGCATTCTGCGCAAGCCGGTGCTGCTGGGTCTGGCCGCTGGCGCGGCGTTCTGGGCAATTGGTGGGATGGCGCTGTTTGCAATGCAGCGCTCATCCATTCCGTTGCCGGACGCAGTGCTGGTTGACATGCAGGACAAGCCAGCACCGCTGGCTGCATTTGCCGGCAAGCCAACCGTGATCAATCTGTGGGCGACCTGGTGCGGGCCTTGCCGGCGCGAGATGCCGGTGCTGGCGCAGGCGCAGCAGGCGCATCCGCAAGTGCAGTTCGTGTTTGCCAATCAAGGCGAAACCCGCGATGAAGTCGCCGACTATCTACGCGCCGAAAACATGCAGTTGAGCAACGTGCTGCTGGATGCAGAGTCGCGGGTAATGCAGCAGACCGGTGCCCGCGCCCTGCCGACAACGCTGTTCTTCGGCGCCGATGGGCGGCTGCGCAATGTGCATATGGGCGAGCTGTCGCGCGCCACGCTGGAAGCGCGTCTGCGCGAAATGCAATAACTCCTTTCCTGAAAGAGATACACGATGATGCGTTCCCGTTCGATGTTGCTGTTGTTGTCCGCCATGACGCTGACGCCGTTGGCTTGCGCGCAGACCGCCACTGCCCCGGCTGCTTCCGCTGCCAAGCCGGCCGCGGCCAATGAGCCGGCAGTAGTGAAGACCCTGCGTTCGCAGGGTGTGGAGTTCATGGGCACGTTCGAAACGCCGGTTGGCCTGACCGGCTATGCCGGCGTCGCTGGTCAGCGCCCGCTGGGCGTGTACGTGTCCAAGGATGGTGAGTACGCGGTGGTTGGCACGTTGGTGAACGCCAAGGGTGAGGATGTCAGCGCTGCCAAGCTCAAGGAGCTGGTGTCCGGGCCGATGGGCCAGCAGGCCTGGGCCAAGGTGGAAGCCAGCCATTGGGTACGCGATGGCAAGGCCGATGCGCCGCGTGTCATTTATTCCTTCAGTGACCCGAACTGCCCCTACTGCAACCGCTTCTGGGAAGCGGCGCAGCCGTGGGTGGCCGCAGGCAAGGTGCAGATCCGGCAGATTCTGGTCGGTGTGATCCGCGAGGACAGTGCCAACAAGGCCGCTGCCATTCTGGGTGCCGCCTCGCCGGAGCAGGCGTTGATCCAGAACGAGCGCGATTTCGCCAAGGGTGGCATCAAGCCGCTGGCGACGGTGCCGGCGGCGGTGCAGACCAAGCTGCGTGCCAACGAGGCCTTGATGCTGGATCTGGGCTTCCAGGGTACGCCGGGCATCCTGTTCAAGGATGCCGACGGCACGGTGCAGATGCGTTCGGGCATGCCGCAGGGCGATGACATGCAGACGGTGCTCGGCCCGCGCTAATCGCTGAAGCAGGCGGCGGCGATGTAATAGTCTCCGCCGCCACTGGCTGACTAAGCTGGCCCCCGCTGTAAGGAGCTAGTAGAGGAGCCAGCCATGAGTCACGACCACAACCATCTGCCCAGCGAAATCCGCCACGAGAAACCACTGTGGTGGGCGCTGGGCCTGACCACCGCCTATCTGGTGGTGGAAGTCATCGGCGCGTTCTGGACCAACAGCCTGGCGCTGTTGTCCGATGCCGCGCACATGGCGACCGATGCCATCGGGCTGATGATCGCCTTGACCGCCGTTCGCCTGAGCCGGCGTCCGCCCGATGCCAAGCGCACCTATGGTTATGCGCGGTTGGAGGCCTTGGGCGCGGTGGCCAATGGCCTGCTGTTGTTCGGCGTCGGCATCTACATCCTGTTCGAGGCCGTGCAGCGCTTCCAGCAGCCGCAGGACATTGCCTCCACCGGCATGATGTGGGTGGCTGCGTTTGGATTGGTGGTGAACCTGATCGCGATGCGTCTGCTCAGTGCTGGCAGCGGCGAGAGCCTTAACGTCAAAGGCGCCTACCTGGAAGTGTGGAGCGATATGCTCGGCTCGGTGGCGGTGATCATTGGCGGTCTGATCATCCACTTCACCGGTTGGACCCTGGTGGATCCGATCCTGGCGGTGCTGATCGGCCTGTGGGTGCTGCCACGCACCTGGGTGCTGCTGCGCGATGCGATCAATGTATTGCTGGAAGGCGTGCCCAAGGGCGTGGTGCTGGCGGATATCGAGCAGGCGCTACGCGGCCATGCCGGCGTTGCCGGTATCCATGATCTGCATGTGTGGGCGCTGGCATCGAGCACGCCGGCCTTGACCGTGCATGTGGTGATGAATGACGGGCAGGCGCCGGACGTATTGCGTCGACAGCTGGCGGACCTGCTGCATGAGCGGTTTGATATCGATCATGTGACGGTGCAGGTTGAAGCGGATCACTGCGGCGATGATTGTGCCGACAAGAAGGTGGGCGGCGGTGACCACGACCATGATCATGATCATGATCATGAGGGCCATTCGCACGGGCCGGACGAGCAAGGTCACCACGGCCATGTGCACCGCTAGAGGTAGTGCCGAGCCATGCTCGGCAGCGGCTTTGTCTGTGGATTTTGGCACTGTAGGAGCGGCGTAAGCCGCGAAGCTGGCATTGCTGAAATCACCGGAACAACTGCAATCTGATTGATCTGTGGCTTCGCGGCTTACGCCGCTCCCACAACCTGGGGCTCGGGCACTTTCTGTAAGGCCCTTGCCGAGCATGGCTCGGCACTACAGGTGGAATGAGAAACGGAGCCTCTCGGCTCCGTTTTTCATTCGATCAACTGCCAGGAACTCAAACCACCGGCTCACGCAGCTCCGGCATCTCCCAGCCCTTGCGCGGTGCGAAGCGATCGCCATGGCGTGCCTGCAAGGTCTTCAGCTTCTCGACCAGGACATCCACGCCAGTCGCGCGGATATGCTGGATCGGGCCGCCACGGAACGGGGCGAAACCGGTGCCGAAGATAACCCCCGCATCAAGCAGGTCGGCATCGGCGACCACGCCATCGTGCAGGCAGGCCACTGCTTCGTTGAGCAACGGCAGGATCAAACGGTCTTCCAGATCCGACGGTGCCTGGTAGTCCTTGGCAACTTCCGGCTTCACTGCGCGGCCGTTTTCCCACTTGTAGATGCCCTGGCCGTCCTTCTTGCCGCGCTTGTTCGGCTCGACGGTCGCCAATGCGGCCGGGATCTGCAGGCCGAGGAACGGTGCCAGTTCCTTGCCAACGCCAGCGGCCACGTCCAGGCCCACCGTATCCAGCAGCTCGATCGGGCCCATCGGCATGCCGAACTTGACCGCCGCCTTGTCGATCACCGGGCCGGGGATGCCTTCGGCATAGGCGGTGGCGGCTTCCAGCATGTACGGGAACAGCACGCGGTTGACCAGGAAGCCGGGCGTGCCAGCCACCGGCACCGGGAACTTGCCCAAGGCCTTGCAGAACGCAGCCAGACGCTTCTCGGTTTCCGGCGCCATGCCGTCGTGGTGGATGATCTCCACCAGCGGCATCTGCGCGACCGGGTTGAAGTAATGCAGGCCGGCAAACTGCGCCGGGCGCTGGATGTGGTCACGCAGCTCGACCAGCGGGATCGAGGAGGTGTTGGTGGTCAGCAGCGCATCGGCCTTCATCTTCGGCTCCAGCGTCTGGTACAGCGCACGCTTGGCTTCCGGGTTCTCGATGATGGCTTCGATCACCAGATCGGCCTGCGCCACGCCGTCACCGGCCAGGTCGGCCTTCAGCCGTGCGGCCACTTCCGGGCGCTTGCTCTCGTCGCGCACCTTCTTGTCGAACAGCGCCTGCGCGCGGGTCATGGCGGGGTCGATGAAGCGCTGCTCACGGTCCTGCAGGGTCACGTTGAAGCCCTTGTAGGCCGCCCAGGCAGCGATATCGCCGCCCATCACGCCGGCACCGACCACGTGCACGTGCTTTATGCCCGAGTCCTTGCCGCCCAGGCCCTTGAGCCGTTCGGTCAGGAAGAAGATGCGGATCAGGTTGCGCGCGGTCGGGCTGCTGGCCAGCTTGACCACGGCGCGGCGCTCGGCGTCCAGGCGCTTCTGGATCGGGCTGCCGCCGGTGCGCTCCCAGGTGCTGATCAGCGCGTAGGGTGCCGGGTACTGGTCCTTCTTGGCCTTGCGTGCGACCTGCTTGGCCATCTGCGGGGCGAGGATCTTGCGGGCCAGGAAGGTATTGGTGGCCCAGGCGGTGGCGCGTTGCTTGAACGGGCGGGTCACCCCGGTCTGCAGCAGCGCGATGGCCGCATCGACCAGCACCGCCGGGGCGGCGACCTTGTCGACCAGGCCGATTGCACGCGCGGCCGAGGCCGACAGGGTGCGGCCGGTCAGCATCATGTCCATCGCCGCCGGCGCGCCGACCAGCTGTGGCAGGCGCGAACTGCCGCCCCAGCCGGGGAAGATGCCCAGCTGGGTCTCCGGCAGGCCGATGCGGGTGGATTGATCGTTGGAGGCCACGCGGTAACGGCAGGCCAGCGCCAGCTCGGTGCCGCCGCCCAGGCAGTGGCCGTGGATCGCGGCGACGGTCGGGCAGGGCAGTTCGGCCAGCTTCTGGTAAACGCTCTGGCCACGGCGGATGGCGTCATTGACGGTGCCGCGGCGGTCAAATTCCTGGAATTCCTTCAGGTCGGCGCCAGCAATGAAGCCGGCCGCCTTGGTCGAGCGCACCACCACGCCCTTGGGCGGGTCGATGGCCAGGCGCTCGACGATATCGCCCAGTTCCAGCAGTACGTCCTGCGACATGGCATTGACCGGGCTGTCCTTGCGGTCGAGGCTGAGCACTGCCACGCCATCCTCGCGCAGCTCGGTTTGCCAATGATTGAAGCGGAGCCCGTCGAAGCCTGAGAGCATGGGACGTTCCATCCGGTTGTGTATGGAGAAGGCCGCTATGATCCAGAGGTTGTTTCCCTGCCGTCAAATCCCAATGTCAGGAAATGTGTTGTGCTTATCTGGTCAGCGCCCCTGCAGGTTAGCCGAACGGGAGTTAAAAGCTGGTGCGGTGCCGCTGGGACAGGGTGCTGAACTTTCGCCGCGAACAGCGGTCTTAATGCCCGACGTCGGTTGGGCTGACAGGAGTGCGGCCCGTTATGGCCGAGGTTGAAACACCGCAGGAGCTGGACCTGGAACTGGTCCGGCGTGTGCAGCGCGGCGAAAGCGCGGCGTTCGATGTGTTGGTACGCAAGTACCAGCATCGGATCATCGCGTTGATCGGGCGCTACATCGCCGACTGGAGTGAATGTCAGGACGTGGCCCAGGACACTTTCGTGCGCGCTTACCGTGCGCTCGGGAATTTCCGTGGCGACGCTCAGTTCTATACCTGGTTGCATCGGATTGCAGTGAATACCGCAAAAAACTACTTGGCAGCACACAACCGGCGCCCCCCCACCGACGACATTGAAATTGGTGACGCCGAGCAGTTCGACAGTGGGGTCCGCTTGCGCGACAACGACACGCCGGAGCGTGAGTTGATGCGCCAGGAACTGGAACAGACCGTGATGAAGGCGGTTGATGCGTTGCCCGAAGAGCTGCGCTCAGCCATTACGTTGCGAGAGGTGGAAGGCATGAGTTACGAGGATATCGCGCAGAAAATGGGATGCCCGATCGGCACGGTGCGGTCGCGGATCTTCCGTGCCCGTGAGGCCATTGATGCACAGCTGCGTCCCTTGCTGGATACCCCCAGCGCTACCCGTGAACGGAGTCGCGTATGAACCCGCAAGACCGTAACCCGGTATCGGCCGGTGCTGCGCCGGACAAATTCGAATTGCACTACCGCCAGCAGCTGTCGGCGCTGGTGGATGGCGAGCTGGCCGCCGATGAGGCGCGTTTCATGCTGCGCCGGCTGGAACACGACAGCGAGCTTTCGGCCTGCCAGGAGCGCTGGCAGGTCCTGGGTGATGTGATGCGCGGCCAGGCCTGTGCACCGGCACCCTCGGATTTCAGTGCGCGGGTGCGTCAGGCGGTGGACGCCGATGCCCGCCAGAATGGGCCGGTGCTTGCCGCACCCGCGCCGCAACGCGCGGCTCGCACGGGCTGGCGGCGTTGGGGTGGCGGTGCCGCCTTGGCCGCCTCGGTGGCTGCGGTGGCCTTGTTCATGGCCCGTGAGCAGCTGCCGGAAACCAGTGCGCCCACGCCGGTCATCGCGACCACGGCGGAAGTCGCGCCTGCGCCCGTGCAACCTTCGGCGCCGACCGCGGCTGATGCTGGCAATGTCGCCGGGCTGGTGGCTGCTGCTCCTGCAGTTGCTGCCGCAGTGAGCCGCCGTCAGGACGCCAGCGCCCGCCGTGGCAGTGCAACCCGCACCCAGCAGGCGGCACGCGCCGGTACCGCGCGCATGGCCGAGCCGCAGCGCGCAATTGCTTCCGCGCCGGTAATGCCGGCAACCCCGGCGCTGCGGCAGGACCCGTTTGCCACCGGCAATGGTGTGCTGCATGCACGGCCATGGCCCCGTTCGACGGTGGCGCCGTCGCTGTCGCAGGGCGCTCTCAACGCCAGTTTCCCTGCGCAGGAGCAGGGTGGGGCGACGTTCTACCCGTTTGAACCGCGTATGCCGGCACAAAATGCCGACGATGCCGAGTCGCGCAGGCTGCTGCCGCGTCAATGAGTGTTGCTTGCCGGTCGTCCGCCTCTGGGCGACCGGTTTTCCCCGGATTCCAGGTTTGTGCGCTGTTGGCTGGCGTACCGGGCTTGGCTGTTCTTTCCCGCTTTGACTGAATTGGAGGCTCGAAGCTGATGACCCCACGTATCCAAAACAAGGTGTTTGGCCTGCTGGCGATGACCCTGCCGTTGGTGGCCTGCGCGCAGAGCCCGGCACCGGATGCGCCGGCCGCGCAGGTGGCCGCTACCCGTGCCGCGCCCGCGCCGCAGCTGGTGCAGGGCCTGCCTGACTTCACCCAGCTGGTCGACCAGGTTGGCCCGGGCGTGGTCAAGGTCGATACCGTGATCGGTGCGCGCCGCAATCCGCGTGCTGCCCAGCAGGGCCCGGACATGGACCAGATGCCGGAGTTCTTCCGCCGCTTCTTCGGTCCGGATTTCCAGATGCCGGGGCCGGGCCAGCAGGGGCCGGACAGTGGCCCGCGTGGGCGCAGCATGGGCTCGGGCTTCATCATTTCCAATGACGGCTATGTACTGACCAACCACCACGTCATCGACGGTGCCGAGTCGGTCAAGATCACTTTGAGTGATCGCCGCGAGTTCACTGCCAAGGTGGTTGGCAGCGACGCCCAGTACGACGTGGCCTTGTTGAAGGTCGAAGGCCGCAACCTGCCGACCGTGCGGGTAGGTGATTCCAATACGCTCAAGCCGGGCCAGTGGGTGGTGGCGATCGGCTCGCCGTTCGGCCTGGACCACTCGGTCACCGCAGGCATCGTCAGTGCCTTGGGCCGCAATACCGGCGGCCAGGAGCAGCGCTATGTGCCCTTCATCCAGACCGACGTGGCGATCAACCAGGGCAATTCCGGCGGTCCGCTGCTGAATACGCGTGGTGAAGTGGTTGGCATCAACTCGCAGATCTTCTCCGCATCTGGCGGCTACATGGGCATCAGCTTCGCGATCCCGATCGATCTGGCGATGAACGCGGTCGAGCAGATCAAGAAGACCGGCAAGGTCAGTCGCGGCCAGTTGGGCGTGATGGTTGGCGAAGTGACCAGCGATATCGCGCAGGGCTTCAAACTGCCGGATAGTCGTGGTGCGCTGGTCAACCAGATGGTGCCCGACAGTGCGGCGGCCAAGGCCGGCATCGAAGTGGGTGACGTGATCCGTGCAGTCAATGGCACCGAGATCAATACCTCCAGCGAGCTGCCGCCGATGATTGGCGCGATGCCGCCGGGCAGCAGGGTGCGGATGAGCATCCTGCGTGACGGCAAGCCGCGTGAGATCACCGTGACCTTGAGCGAACTGGCCGAGGATGCGGCACGGCCGGGCAACACCACCGCCGCTGGCGATGATGCCAAGCCGCAGGCCGGCGCCAATGCCTTGCTGGGGCTGGAGGTGGCTGATCTGACCGCCGCCGAGCGTCGCCAGCTTGGCCTGGAGTCGGGCGAGGGCGTGCGGATTACCGGCGTCAACAGCCAGTCTGGCCGCGAGGCGCGTCTGGCCCCGGGTATGGTGGTGCTGCAGGTCGGGCGTGCCCCGGTGGGCAGCGTTGCCGCCCTGAACCGGGAGCTGGCCGGCTACAAGAAGGGCGATGTGGTCATGTTGCTGGTCCGTGCCGGTGCCAACAGCGCCTTCGTCCCGGTCCGCGCTGGCGAATAAGCCCGCCAGACCTTGCGATAGCAACGGGAGCCGCCTTCGGGCGGCTCCTTTCGTTCAGCTGCCGGCCAAACCCTGTGCGGGGCTTGGCTCCGGCATGCGATAATGGCCCGTTATCCTGACGACGCAGCGCCGCCGCCGCCACCTATGTCACATGATTCGATGCGGATGATCCGCAACTTCTCCATCATTGCCCACGTTGACCACGGTAAGTCCACCCTGGCCGACCGCATCATCCAGTTGTGTGGCGGTTTGACCGCGCGCGAAATGGAAGCGCAGGTCCTGGACAACAACCCGATCGAGCGCGAGCGTGGTATCACGATCAAGTCGCAGTCGGTGTCGGTGCCGTATACGGCCCGCAACGGCCAGACCTACTTCCTGAACTTCATCGACACCCCCGGCCACGTCGACTTCTCCTATGAAGTCAGTCGTTCGCTGGCCGCCTGCGAAGGCGCGCTGCTGGTGGTCGATGCGGCTCAAGGCGTGGAAGCACAGTCGGTTGCCAACTGCTACACGGCCATCGAGCAGGGCCTGGAAGTGGTGCCGGTGCTGAACAAGATCGATCTGCCCACCGCCGACATCGACCGTGCCAAGGCCGAGATCGAGGCGGTGATCGGCATCGATGCCTCCGATGCGGTTGCGGTCAGCGCCAAGACCGGCCTGAACATGGAGGAGGTGCTGGAAGCCATCGTGCACCGCATCCCGCCGCCGGCCGACCGTGGCAGTGACAAGCTGCAGGCATTGATCATCGATTCCTGGTTCGACAACTACCTGGGCGTGGTCTCGCTGGTGCGCGTGATGCAGGGCCAGATCAAGGCCGGCGACAAGATCCAGGTCATGTCCACCGGCCGTTGGCACCTGGTCGACAAGGTCGGCGTCTTCACCCCCAAGCGCAAGGAAATGCCTGCGCTGCGTGCCGGTGAAGTGGGCTGGATCAACGCCAGCATCAAGGATGTGCACGGTGCGCCGGTCGGCGACACCCTGACCCTGATGGCTGACCCGGCGTCCGAGCCCTTGCCCGGTTTCCAGGAAATGCAGCCGCGCGTGTTCGCCGGCCTGTTCCCGGTCGATGCCGAGGACTACCCGGACCTGCGCGAAGCCCTCGATAAGCTGCGCCTGAACGACGCCGCGCTGCGCTTCGAGCCGGAAAGCTCCGAGGCGATGGGCTTCGGCTTCCGCTGCGGCTTCCTCGGCATGCTGCACATGGAAATCGTGCAGGAGCGGCTGGAGCGCGAGTACAACCTCGACCTGATCAGCACCGCACCGACGGTGATCTACGAGGTGCTCAAGAGCGACGGGACCATCGTGATGATGGACAACCCGGCCAAGCTGCCGCCGGTCAACCAGGTGGAAGAAATCCGCGAGCCGATCATCCGCGCCAACATCCTCACCCCCGAGGAATACATCGGCAGCATCATCAAGCTGTGCGAAGAGAAGCGCGGCAGCCAGATCGGCATCAACTACATGGGCAGCCAGGTGCAGATCAGCTATGAGCTGCCGATGGCCGAAGTGGTGCTGGACTTCTTCGACAAGCTCAAGTCGGTCAGCCGTGGCTACGCCTCGCTGGAATACCACTTCGTGCGCTTCGACGCCGGCCCGTTCGTGCGTCTGGACGTGCTGATCAACGGTGACAAGGTCGATGCGCTGTCGCTGATCGCCCACCGCAGCCACGCTGATCGTCGTGGCCGTGAGCTGTGCGAGAAGATGAAGGAGCTGATCCCCCGGCAGATGTTCGACGTGGCCATCCAGGCCGCGATCGGCGCGCAGATCATCGCCCGTACCACGGTCAAGGCCATGCGCAAGAACGTGTTGGCCAAGTGCTATGGTGGCGACGTTTCGCGTAAGAAGAAGTTGTTGGAAAAGCAGAAAGAAGGCAAGAAGCGCATGAAGCAGGTCGGCCGTGTGGAGATCCCGCAGGAAGCCTTCCTTGCTGTGCTGCAGATGGACAAGTAACAGTTATTGGGGATTCGGGATGCGGGATTCGCCAGAGCGGCATGCGCTTTGGCTGTTGCGAATATCCAATCCCGAATCCCGAATCTCATTCCGAAGGAACATGAATGAAATGGTTTGAAATCATCCTGGTTGTGCTGACCCTGGGCTCGGGCCTGGTAGTGCTGCTGGACAAGCTGTACCTGCGCAAGCGCCGTGCCGAGAAGGCCAGCCTGCTGGACAGCGAAGAGCCGGCGGTGGTGGATTACTCGCGCGCGTTCTTCCCGGTGCTGGCGGTGGTGTTGATCCTGCGCAGCTTCGTGGCCGAGCCGTACAAGATCCCCTCCAGCTCGATGATGCCCAACCTGCTGATCGGCGATTTCATCCTGGTCAACAAGTTCTCCTACGGCTTCCGCCTGCCGATCACCAATACCAAGATCATCCCGGTATCCGAGCCCAAGCGCGGCGACGTGGTGGTGTTCAAGCCACCGCATGCGCCGGACCAGAACTGGATCAAGCGCGTGATCGGCCTGCCGGGCGACCGCATTGGCTTCCACGGCGATACCTTGTCGATCAACGGCGTGCCGATGGTCTACGAAGACCGCGGTGAATACGTCGGCAAGGGCCCGGGTTCGGAAATGACCGGCGCCTCGCTGTTGACCGAGCAACTGCCGGGCCGCAGCCACACCGTGCTGGAGCTGCTGGGTCGTGCCGACCCGCGCGGGCAGGGCGACTGGGTGGTGCCGGAAGGCCAGTACTTCGTGATGGGTGACAATCGCGACAACAGCGAGGACAGTCGCTTCTGGACCCAGACCCACTTCCTGCCGGAAGAGAATCTGCGGGGCAAGGCATTCCTGATCTGGCTGAACTGTGAAGGCTGGTTCTGCAAGGGTAGTTTCGAGCCGTCCCGCATCGGGTCCGGCATTCAATGAGTGGACAACGCGTTTCTGGGGAGATCGCAATGAAGCAAAAGCAAGCAGGTATGACGCTGACCTCGTTCCTGGTCGTGTTGGCGGTAGTGGGCTTCGCGCTGTTCATCGGCATGAAGCTGTTCCCGATGTACCAGGAGTATTACTCCGTGCGCTCGGCGCTCAAGAGCATCGCCGCCGAACCGGGTTCTGGCAGCCTTGACCCGAGCAAGGTGCAGGAGCTGTTCTTCAAGCGCATGGACATGAATTACGCCGATGACCTGCGGCCCGGCGACCTGAAGATCGAACGCACCGGGGATGGCCTGCGTATGGTCGTCAGCTATGAAGTGCGCCGCGAAATGATTGGCAACCTCGATGTGGTGGGCAAGTTCAACGCATCCCAGGATCTGAAACGGACGGGTAGTGAATAGAACGTTCCAACGGGGTGACCTGATCGGCCACTCATTCAAGGATCAGGGTCTGCTGAAGCAGGCCCTGACCCATCGCAGTGCCGGTGCGCCGCATAACGAGCGCCTGGAGTTCCTGGGCGACAGCATTGTCAACATGCTCATCGCCGAAGCGCTGTTCACGCGCTGGCCGAAGGCTGACGAAGGCGCGCTCACCCGCGCGCGTTCGGCGCTGGTCTGCGAAGCCGCATTGGCAATCATCGCGCGCAGCCTGGAGCTGGGGGAGCGGCTCACGCTGGGCCCCGGCGAGATGAAGTCCGGCGGCCACCGCCGTGACTCCATCCTTGCCGATACCTTCGAGGCAGTGGTTGGCGCCATTTATCTGGACGCAGGTTTCGAGGCTTGCCGCGAGCGGATAATGCCGTGGTTCGAGGCCTCGCTGTCGGCGGTGCCGGCAGGCAAGCCCGAGAAAGACCCCAAAACACGCCTGCAGGAATGGTTGCAGGCCCGGCAGAAGACCCTGCCGGTATACGAGCTGGTATCGGAGACCGGCGACGACCACGCCAAGCACTTCCATGTGCGCTGTTGCGTGGCTGACCCTGCCGTAAGTACCGAAGGCGAAGGCACTTCGCGACGGCTGGCCGAACAACAGGCGGCAGCGGCCGCAATAGAGCAATTGGATTCCAAGTGAACGACACCACCTCCTCTCATCGCTGTGGCAGCGTCGCGGTCATTGGCCGCCCCAACGTTGGCAAATCGACCCTGACCAATGCGTTGGTCGGCGCCAAGGTCAGCATCGTCTCCAACCGACCGCAGACCACCCGTCATCGTCTGCTCGGCATCGCCACCTACCCGGAAGGGCAGCTGGTGCTGGTCGACACCCCCGGACTGCATCGCCAGCAGAAGCGCGCGATGAACCGGGTGATGAACCGCGCCGCGCGTGCGTCGCTGGAAGGCGTTGATGTTGGCCTGCTGGTGATCGAAGCCGGTCGCTGGGACGAAGAAGACACGCTGGCCTTCAACGTTCTGCGTGATGCGGGCGTGCCGGTAGTGCTGATCGTCAACAAGGTTGACCGGATGAAGGACAAGGGTGCGCTGCTGCCGTTCCTGCAGGAGATCACCGTTGGCCGCGAATTTGCCGCTGTGCACCCGATCTCGGCGCTGAAGCGCAATGGCCTCGACGCGCTGGTCCGCGACCTGATCGGGCTGGTGCCGGAAGGCCCGCCGATGTTCGGCGAAGACGAGATCACCGACCGCAGCCAGCGTTTCCTCGCAGGTGAGCTGGTCCGCGAGCAGCTGATGCGCCAGCTCGGCGAAGAACTGCCTTACGCCACTACCGTGGAAATCGAGCGTTTCGCCGAAGACGGTGCGCTGCTGCGCATCGGCGCGGTGATCTGGGTCGAGCGCGAAGGCCAGAAGGCGATTGTCATCGGCAAGGGCGGCACCCGCCTGAAGGAAATCGGCGCCAAGGCGCGTCTGCAGATGGAGCGTTTGTTTGGTGCCAAGGTGTTCCTGGAAACCTGGGTACGCGTGCGCGAAGGCTGGTCTGACGACGAGGCCGCGCTTAAGGCCTTCGGCTACGGCGAGCAGTAAGCTCTCAGCCGGGAATCGGGAGTAGGGGATCGGGAATGGAAACGGCCTGGTTCTGCTGCAACTTGCGATCCCGGCTGTTAGCTGGCATGTAACAGGTCAGGTTGCGCGATGAAGGCCGACGCTGCGACGACGCACTTTCGTAGCAACGGCCTGCCGCGAGGTCGTCTGAAGGGAGCCGGCTGGTTCAAGGTGAAGGGCTGCTCCGACTCCCGGTTCTCCATTCCCGACTCCCCACCTTGAGATGCGCATCGAAGACCAGCCCGCTTACGTGCTGCATGCCCGGCCCTGGCGCGAGACCAGCCTGCTGGTCGAAGTGTTGAGCCTGGAGCATGGCCGCCTGGGTTTGCTGGCGCGCGGTGTGCAGGGGCCGAAGAAACAGGCATTGCGGGCGGCCTTGCAGCCGCTGCAGGCGATCAGGTTCGATGCACAGCAAAGCGGTGAATTGGCCCAGCTGCGCCGCGCCGAAAGCCAGGATGTAGCGCCGCGACTGCAAGGCCACGCGATGCTGGCCGGCTTCTACATCAACGAGCTGGTGATGCGGCTGACGCCGCGGCAGGATCCGGTTCCCGAGCTGTACTCGGCTTATGGCGAGCTGCGTGGCCAGCTGGATCAGGAGCAGATGCTGGCATGGTCGCTGCGTCGCTTCGAGCGCGACCTGCTCGAGGCCTTGGGCTTTGGCTTCGACTGGGGTTGTGCGGCCGACGGCGAGCCGATCGATCCGGCGGCGCGTTATCTACTGGATCCACTGCAGGGGCCGCTACGCCTGCTGAGTGAGCGCAACAACGAGCGGCGCGCGCTGGCCACCGGCAGCGCGCTGCTGGCCTTGGCCGCCGACGAACAGCCCGACAGCAGCGATGTTGCCAGCCTGCGCCTGCAGATGCGCGCGGTATTGCTGCACCATCTCGGCGGCCGCGGCCTCAAATCCTGGGAAATGCTGGGCGAACTCGCCCGTTCGCAACCGTAGTGCCGAGCCATGCTCGGCAGAGGCTTCACCTGTAGTGCCGAGCCATGCTCGGCAAGGGGCTTCACCTGTAGTGCCGAGCCATGCTCGGCAAGGGGTTTCACTGGTAGGGGCCATGCCGAGCATGGCTCGGCACTGCATCTGATCAGCGCAACAGGGCGCTGACGGCGCTGCCGAATTGTTGCCGCGCCTGCATCGATGCCGGGTCGTGGTTCAGTTGACGCACTGCAAAGGCCAGGCGCGAAGCACCGACAAAGCCGCAACTGGCCTGCAACCTGTGCAGTTGCGCGTGCAGGGTCTTGTCGTCGTGTTCTTCCAATGCGTGGCTGACCGCATCGCGGGTACTGGGCAACTCCGAGAGGAACAGTTCACGCAGCGCACGTACATGTGCCTGTTGCCCATTCAGGGCGCTCATCGCCGCGGATTCATCCCAATCGGGCGCAGCTTCGGCAACGGGGCCATCGGTTTTTGCCGTGGACTTCGCCAACGCACGACGCACGCTCTTCAGCAATGCATCGCGGCTGATCGGTTTGACCAGTGTTTCCTGGAAGCCGGCCTGCTGCAACGTGTGCTGCATTTCCTGGCTGGTATCGGCGGTATGTGCCAACGCCGTGGTCTGCGGATGCAGGCCGCGCAAGCTGCGCAACAGATTGGCACCGTTGCCATCGGGCAGGTTCACATCGAGTAGCCAGAGATCGTAGGTTCGGCTCTGCGCCAAGCGCATCGCGCTGGCGCAGGAATCGGCGATATCGACCTTGGCCGGTAGCGATTCCAGCACGAACTGGAAGAAGCCCTGGCTGGTCATATCGTCCTCGACCAGTAGCAGGCGCGGCAGGTTTCCTTGGTGATGCGTATTCATCTGCTGCCTCCATGTCAGCTGTAACCCGCATCTTAGCGATGGCGCAGCGATCTGCAAGCCATCGGGGTGTTCACGTTAAGCATCTGCGACAATGGCCGCCCTTTTGCCCGCAGCCTGTTGCCACGTGGCCCGATCCAGAACCCCCCGCATAGACAAGACCCCGTTCCAGACCGACATCCTCGACCTGAGCCACGACGGCCGCGGCGTGGCCCGCCGTGAAGGCGAGGGCAGCAAGGTCACCTTCATCAGCGGCGCCCTGCCGCATGAGACGGTGATGGCCGAGCAGACCGCCAAGAGCCGTCATTTCGACGAAGCAAAGACGCTCGAAGTGCTCAAGGCCTCGCCGGACCGCGTTGAACCGCGTTGCCCGCATTTCGGTGTGTGTGCCGGCTGCGTGTTGCAGCATCTGGAAGCGTCCAAGCAGATCGTCGCCAAGCAGCAGGTGCTGACCGACAACCTGACCCGTATCGGCCATGTCAGCCCGGGCAGCGTGTTGCCGGCGCTGGTTGGCGACAGCTGGGGCTATCGCCGCAAGGGCCGCTTCTCGGTGCGTCGCGTCGAGAAGAAGGACAAGACCCTGGTCGGCTTCCGCGAATTGGATCCGCGCTTTGTCGCCGATCTGTCGCAGTGCCTGACGGTGATTCCGGAGATCGGCAGCAAGGTCGGCGTGTTGTCTGCGTTCATCGAAAGCCTGGACGGCAAGCGCGATATCCCGCAGATCGAATTCATCGCCGGTGATGCGGCCATTGCGCTGACGGTGCGTCACCTCGCCCCGCTCAGCGATGCCGACAAGCAGGCGTGGATTGCTTTCGGCCAGGAACATGGCTTTGCCATCTACCTGCAGTCCGGTGGCCTGCACACCGTGGCACCGTTGTGGCCGGCTGAAGGCGTTGCGCTGTCGTTCGCGCTGCCGCAGTGGGATGTGGAACTGGCGTTCCGTCCGCTGGACTTCATCCAGGTCAACGCCAAGCTCAACCAGCAGATGATCGCGCATGCACTGACCCTGCTTGATGCGCAGCCGGATGAGCGCGTGCTCGACCTGTTCTGTGGCCTGGGCAACTTCACCTTGCCACTGGCGCGCAGCGTGCGCGAAGTGGTGGGCGTGGAAGGTGAGGCTGGACTGGTCGCGCGCGCCAAGGAAAACGCCGAGCGCAATGGTCTGGCCAACGCCGAGTTTTACGCTGCCGATCTGACCCTGGATCAAAGCCAGGCACCGTGGATGAAGCAGGGCTTCGACAAGCTGCTGCTCGACCCGCCACGTTCGGGTGCGATCGATGTGCTCAAGCAGTTGCCGCTGGAACAGTTCAAGCGCATCGTCTACGTGAGTTGCCACCCGGGCTCGCTGGCACGCGATGCCGGTTACCTGGTCAACGAGCGTGGTTTCACCCTGGTATCGGCCGGTGCGATGGACATGTTCCCGCACACCGCGCACGTGGAAAGCATTGCCGTATTCGAGAAGAGGTAAGCGGTGGGTATCGAGATCGAACGCAAGTTCCTTGTCACCAACGATGACTGGCGTGCCGCTGCGCACGCCGTCATCCCGATGGCGCAGGGCTATATCAACGATATGGCGGCGATGGACAGTGGCGCGCAGAAGGCTTCGGTGCGGGTGCGCATCCAGGGCGACGAGGCCTACCTGAACATCAAGTCGCGCGAGCTCGGCCACACCCGCCAGGAATTCGATTACCCGCTGCCGGTGAATGAGGCGCGTGAGCTGCTGGCGCTGTGTGTTGGAGGCCTGATCGACAAGCGCCGGCATCTGGTCCAGCACGGTGGGCTGCTGTGGGAAGTGGATGAATTCCTTGCTGACAACGCCGGGCTGGTAGTGGCCGAAGTAGAGCTGCAGAGCGCCGATCAGGTGTTCACCAAGCCCGACTGGGCCGGTGCAGAAGTGACCGACGAATTGCGTTACTACAATCTGGCCTTGGCATCGAAGCCGTACAGCCAGTGGTAAAGCGCTGTTTGTAGGAGCGGGGGGGGGGGGGGGGCGGCGCGGCGCGCCCGCGGGGGGGGGGGGGGGGGTTTTGGGTTGTTTTTTTTTGTGGGTGGGGGTGGGGGGCG